>CAKKPE010000088.1 GCA_919901565.1 bacterium | reverse complement strand
CCGCCGCACATGCCGATCAGGTCAGCAAAAGCGGTCAATAGGGGAATCGCCATCATGCAGGCAAGGACCCGGGTCACGACCAGGTATTTCACGGGGTTCACGGCGAGCACCTGGAGGGCATCGATCTGCCTCGTCACGCGCATGGAACCGAGCTCAGCGCTGATCCCGGAACCGGAGCGCCCGGCCACCATCAGCGCCGTAATCACCGGCCCGAGTTCCTTGACCACGGAAAGCCCCACGGCGGCGGCCGCATAGTGGACCGCACCGAACTTCTTCAAAAGGTTGATGGAGTGCATGGAAAGAACCACGCCGATCGCAAAGGAAGAGATCGCTATAAGTGGAAACGAGCGGATCCCGATCTCGAGGATCTGGCGGACCATGAGCCTGAAAAACAGAGGCCTTTGGAAGAGATTGCGGAATACCGACCAGGCAAAGAACCACAGGTCGCCTATGTAGCGGGCAAAAAAAATCGCGCTCCTTCCGGTATTCTCAAGAATCTTCAATCGCCTTCTCTCCAGACCGGGCCTGTCTTGTCCACAGAAGAAAAAACCCTATTAAATAGTGTACCAAAAAAGCAGAAACAAGAACGACCGGATTTACGTCTTATGCATATAGACGGACTTGTCTCCGACATCCAGATCCTCGGGCATGGTCACCTTCCGGACCGCGAAGATACAGAACAACAGGGTATCCGCGCACAATAGGGAAAGGCCTGTCAATGGTCTGAATGCATCAAAGATATGCCCAAGAACCAGAACAGGCGTAACCACGGCAAAAAAAATCGCTTCAGGCATGCCGAAACAAAAAGCCTCTTTCACAGTAATACCGCACAAGGCAGCCAGAACGAAACCGAACCCAAAGGTCCCATAGGGAGTCTGGTAAAGGATCTGCAGGAATCCCCGGCCGGAGAAAAACCCGACAGCAAGAAAAACCATGACCGCTGCCGCTCCGATGCCGAAAAGGATTTTAAGAAGAAGATGGAACTGCGGGATATAGAGATGGATCGTCAAGACCGAGGTGCCCGTGCCCAGGACAATCATCCAGACTGCAAACAGCAGCAGGACCCCGTGATGCGCAATCCACAGAGAAGCGTCCGGGTTTCCCCATGCCTGAGTGAACAAGAGGAGGAGTGTGACCATGACAAAAGCCATAGCCGATACCGCTATTCCGCCCCGGTAGATCCGTACACCCCGGATATCCCGTTCGTTGATGTCATAAGCCGATGCTTTTCCCACGTCATCTCATCTCCATGGCAAGGGGCCGCCATGCCATCAATTGCCGCCTTGACTTTTGGTTTGCGGCTGGACCGGATGCTGAGATTGCGCCTTTGGCTTCTTGGATGACTGCCCATCCTTGATGATCCGGTTCCGCATTTCTGCATCCTGCATGACTCGATCCACAATCATGTTCCGGGTCCCCATGTTGGTCATCATCCGGTCCATCATGCGGTTCATGAGCTCCGCCTGAAAAACCATCCGCCCTATCATCTCATTCATCATCCCTTCATTACCCATAATCCGTTGAATGAGCTCGCTATGCATGGCCGGATCTTTCATCATCCTCTCCATCATCTGCAGCCGTTCCTGTTGGGAGATGGTGCCCTGGGCCTTGGTCTCCGGGGCCGGGGAAGGGCTGCTCATGGGCTCTTTGCCGGATGCATCCTTGCCCGCAGCCGCTTCCTGCATCTTGGCCCCGCCTGTATCAGCAAAGAGATAGCCGGATATCATGAGGATCATTATAGCGGACACGCTGAGGAATTTAAAATACATTTTCATGGGTATCCCCTCCTTGTTATTTTTTATCCGGTTCGTCACCTTGCTCGTGTTGCTTCAGGGAACGTATAAAATTAACCAGGTCCCACCGGTCTTCTTCGGAGAAGACCGACTCCCAGGCGGGCATGGCGCCCCGCCCTTTGGAGATCTTGTAGAAAAGGTCTCCGTCCGGATGCAAGGCGATCATCTCCCCGGCCAGGTCCGACGGCCTGGGATCGAGGGTATCCGCAAGGGGCCCATCCCCCTTGCCACCCTCTCCATGACAGAGCACACATTTCTGCTTAAAGAGCTCCTTTGCGTGCGCCGCTGAAGCCTCGGTCACCTGCACAGGATTGGTTTTTTTAGCTTCCTCCTCAGGCGCCATCCAGTGCCCGACCCCGGTCATATCATGGTGGTGTTCATGCCCTTCCATCTCCTGGTGATCTTCCTGCGTGGGCGTGATGACCTCCAGGGGCTTCAGTGGCGTTACCTGCGGACCGGCTTCTTTCACCTGCCCCTGTGCCGGAGCACCCTGGCTCTTCATAACCTCCCCGGCCCCGTCCTGGGCCTTCACCTGTTCGGCATAGGTGAATTGGACAAGAAAGAGAAAAAATACAGCAGCGCTCCCGCATATGAAAATCCGCTTGATTTTTTGCATAGTCGTTCTCCTTAAATCATAGGACATGAAAAACCAGTTTAAAGATACGCCGATTCAATCCATCTGTCAATCCGTGATCTGCTTCCGGGTCTGCGACAAAAATGTAGGTAGAACTTGACTTAGAGCAGTAAATGCCCT
>CAKKPE010000087.1 GCA_919901565.1 bacterium | reverse complement strand
AATTAATAAAGAGTTAGGCGATGTCAATAATAAAGATCCGACCCCAAGAGTAACGCTTAAAGAGTTAGGCGATGTCAATAATAAAGATCCGACCCCAAGAGTAACGATAATAAAGATCCGACCCCAAGAGTAACGCTGAAGGGGTGGAGAATCCGTATGTGTATACCGCAAGAGAACGAGATAAAGAATCCGGACTCTATTTCTATCGAGCAAGGTATTACGACGCGAGGCTGGGCCGGTTCGTTTCTGCGGATCCTATCGGGTTTGCAGGAGGGAATATTAATCTTTATGTAATAGTCTCAAATAATCCGATCGTATTTGTCGATCCTTTTGGCTTGATCGACTATGGTCAGGTTGGTCTTGGGATGCTTCAAGGATTAGATTCTCTGACAATCGCTGGCACCGCGGTTGTGGCTGTTGTTGGAACCGCTATTGTGACAGAAAATCCCGTTTTGACAGTGATTGTGGCAGTGGAGATGGTTCCGGTAGTTGCCGCTGCAATCATAGAGGGTAAACACGCTGTACATAATATAACAGAAGGTATTAAGGATGAAGAGAAAAATCCCTCTGAAACAGTTCCGGAAGAACCGGTTCCTGACGAGCCAATACCAGGTGAGCCCACGCCTGGTGGCTGTGGCAGTTAATAGATTAATTCATAACGCTCCGGAACAAGAATTAAGAGGACATAGAAAATGATGACTACTGCTATGGTCGAAGAAGCCTATGGGAAGTGAATCTTTTATGAGAAAGTTCTTCTTGCTTCTTATTGCAGGGATAGTAGCTTTGATTGCAGCACAAATGGTTCTGGCACTATTTGTTGGTATATTGAATATACCTGTGGTAAAGACTATGCCAAGGATCTTAAGCGCAATAATTTTGCTCGGAGGAATTGGTCTCGCGGTTTTTTCAGGTATTCTATGTTTTAGGAAGCTGCTATCTCATTTAAAGAAAAATTCGATAAACAGAGGGTTCAGTCCTTAGGGGGACCGATGAGGGTCAGGACCGATGAGGGTCAGGTCTTGCTATTTGACATTCCTTGTTTTCTTTCCCCGCCCTCGCCCCGGGAAAGGCCAGGGGGTCAGATCTTTATAAATGACAAACTGTTCCAAATAATTAATAAAGAGTTAAGCGACGTCAATAATAAAGATCCGACCCCAAGAGTACACACCGCAGAGGCCTTCAGCTACGATCCGGTGGGCAACAGGCTTACGGACAGCAGTTTCAACAACTGGGCCTACAACGCAAATAATCAATTGACATCTTACGACGGAGTTTCCTATACTTACGATAACAACGGCAACACCATCTCCAAGACCGATGCTTCAGGAATTACGTACTATACCTATGACCCGGAGAACCGGCTGACTCGAATTGATTTTCCTGGCGGAACGTATGCCGAATACAAGTATGATCCCTTTGGCAGAAGGATCGAGAAGAACGTGAATGGTACGATTACGAAATACCTCTACGACGGTGAAGACATCTTGTCAGAGTACAACTCCTCCGGGACCCGCTTGGCCCGCTATACGCATGGGCCTGGCATCGATGAGCCGCTGATCATGGCGCGCAGCGGACAGAATTACTACTACCACGCAGACGGCCTCGGCTCCATCACGGAGCTTACGGATTCATCCGGCACCATCGTCAACAGCTATGTCTACAACTCCTTCGGCAAGGTCGTCAAGGAAACAGAAGGAGTGCAGAATCCCTACACCTACTCATCTCGCGAGCGCGACAAAGAGAGCGGGCTGTATTTCTATCGGGCACGATTTTATAATCCGGAAATTGGGAGATTTTTATCTGTAGACCCGATCGGTTTCTTGGGCGGTGATGTGAATCTATACTCGTATGTACGGAATAACCCTGTAAATCATATCGACCCGAAAGGCGAAGCTGTTGCGGACCCGGTCAGCATCGTCTTGTTACTGGCGTTTGTGGGCGTTGATGCTCTTGCAAACCTTGAATATAAAGAAGACGAGTGTGGGAATATTACTATCAGCATCCCACCGCCGAGCATGTGGACAAAAGGAGTTCCATTACCCTTCAATTATGGAGTTCAAATAACCGGTAAGAAGAAAGGTGAATATGGAGTGCCAACAGGCATGTCAATCACTGTGGATCCAATTGTACCTGCGTTCTCTGGTTCTGGTGCACCGGCACCAACTGGCGGCGGGTCTTTGTAGAAGAATGGTGGCATATGCGGCAGGAAGGAATGTTTTGGTTATGGTTCTTTCTCATATTGTTTATAATTCTCCCGACATTCGCTATGATTTTTGGACCTTGCCTGTTTAAGCACTAGCTAAAGGGGGACAGCGCCCATTTTCCAGGACAATAGGGACACTTCCCATATTTCTTATGGACGACAATAGGGACACTTCCCATATTTCTTATATCGGACGACAATAGGGACGACAATAGCGACAATAGGGACACTTCCCATATTTCTTATATCGGCTCCGCTCCAAGCGCCATGACCGATGGCAAGGGCTATACCCACGCGTACGAGGCCGACGCCAGAGGGGCGACTCTTGCCTACACTGACCCATTGGGAAACATCACCCAATACGTGCGTGATAACCAATCTCGGCCCACCAAGATCACCCGGCCGGACGGTACCGAAGTCACCATGACCTATGACTCCAAAGGTAATCTCCTTTCCGCCACAAATGTCGCCCTTGGCGCCACAACGACCATGACTTATAATCTAAACAGCCAGGTCACCTCCATCAAAGATCCTTTGCAGAACACGACCACCATAACCTATGACG
>CAKKPE010000086.1 GCA_919901565.1 bacterium | reverse complement strand
AGTGCCTTTTTCAAGTCTGATAATATAAAAATCTTTTTGATATAATGGAAGACTCACTCTCTTAAATTATTGCTTTAACAATTATACCCAAGTCTGCTCTTGGCTCCGGCTCCGTCTCTTCGGAGATGTGAGGAAATTAGGGTCGCGGATGGGGTCGGACTTTGATAATTTGATATTGGCATCTCCCTATAAATCTGTAACCAGCCAGATGGACGGCTCCCAGAAACGCTATTCGTATTCCAGATTTACAGAATAAATTAATGACGAAGCATAAGTCTTACCCTTGTGGAGTCCAATCCAGGAGACTGAAGAAGGATATTACAGACTCCGCCGGAATTCAAATGGAACCTTTCTTGACTTTTTCCATGGTTTCTTTTACTATCTTTTCTGCTCACATTTCAGTTCTGGTCTGCCAATCATGAGTGGCTGTCCATATTGTCAGGAGGAACCAAGAATGAATGCCTTGACACCGTCAATGAGAAAACATCTTCGAAAGATGGTGAATCGGATTGTGCGGAAGTATAAGCCCGACCGGATCATTCTTTTCGGTTCCCGGGCCCGCGGGGAGGCTGGGCCGGACAGTGATGTGGATTTACTGGTGGTGATGCGCGTGGCGGGTTCAAAGAGACTGGCGCGTCTGGACATCCGGCACCTGCTTCACGACATCCGTGTGCCCAAGGATGTGATCGTGACCGATCCGGAGGAATTTGAGTGGCGCAGGAAAATTCCAGGGACTATCGAAAGTCCCGCCGATCAGGAAGGGGTGGTCCTTTATGCAAGAAAATGAGAAGATCAACACGATTGTCCGGGAGTGGGTGGAGAAGGCGGAAAATGATCTTAAAAATGCCGCCCACACCTTGAAGTTGGACGAAGACTGCCCAACGGACACGGTCTGTTTTCATGCACAACAAGTCGTTGAAAAGTATCTAAAAGCCCTTTTGGTCTTGAGGGGAATCGCCTTTCCAAAGGTTCATAATATTGAGGAGTTGGTGGCACTTCTGTCGGTGGCCGACTGCCCGGATATCACAGATGTTGATCAGGATCTTTTGACCGACTATGCCACGGTCACACGCTATCCGGGAGACTCAGAGCCGATCCCTCTTGCTGAGGCCCGCCGCGCGGTGGCAATTGCCCGGCGCGTTCGTAAGAGTGTCAGGCGGTTGCTTCCCAAACAGGCGTTGTACCGAAGGAGAATGTGATTAGGGATGCGACGAGAGCCGGGCGTAACATTGCCTCTATGATATAAATCCCTTAAGCATTAACGCGCTGATTTCCTTCAAGATCAACTTTATGTCGGGAGGTAATGCAGGGGTTACACCATTGAAAACCTTTTCAATGTCTTCGTCTTCAATAAATTTTTGTATCATTGAACGACGGAGCGGATGGCTGACAGTGTTTTTTTCCAATCAGCAATAAGTTTTGCAAAGGCGAACCAGTCAAAATAGTCTGCTTCGTCTCCCATCTGTCCTGATTCGAATCTTTTTAGAAAGGTTTTAGTTGGAATATGATATTTTTTTTCAAACTGTTTCAAGGCATTTCTATAGAATGCCACGGCATTTGCGCAGAGGGAATATTCGCGCTTTAGTGAAGTTTTGATCTCATTAGCAATTTTCATGAGTTATTTATAAAACAGCTCGTTGTCTGAAGTCAAGATATAACTTAGCCCAAGTTCCGCAGTTCAAAAATCAGGATGCCGGTTAAGTCCGGCATAGCGGACATTCCTGCGATATAGACACAAAAGTCTTGAAAAAGGTATGCTTGTGAACTATATTTCGGCTATGCTTTTGAACTTGTATTTGTTCTTTTTTTACGTTACACTACTTCAAAATAATAAATCACTAAAGCTCTGAATGGGTAGATATATATGGTTGAACAAGGGCGGTACATCCAGGAAAGCTTGAGGATGACACCGGAAGACCAGTTCTTTGGTCGGAAGGAAGAAATCAAGGCCCTTGCAGACAGAATACTTTCCCTGACAGATCTACCCGTTCAGAACTGCTTCCTGATGGGACCGAGGCGAGCGGGCAGCAGCGAGATCGTCAGGAGGGTCTATCAGGAACTTTTCCTGAATCAAGACAGAATCCTTCCCTTCTATTATCATTTTGAGCGGATCTTTAATGACCCGATCCACTTCGTCATGGATTACCTGACGGCTCTGATCCGCCAATACATCGCGTTTACGGACAAAGACCCGGCGATCCTCCTTCCGGAAATCATTTCCTTTCATGCCATTGAAAAAATATCCCGTGACCGTTCCGACCCTGGGCTGGAACAGCTTTTCAATGACTTTGAGGCGGCGGATCAGGCTCCGGACAAGGAAGGGCTGGTCAGTCTTGCCCTTAATGCTCCTTTGAGGCTGGCTTCGATTTCCACTGGGTACGGCTTCATGATCCTGGACCATCTGCATCTGATCCTCCAGATGAAATGGGCCTCCTGCGTAAATCTCAGTGAACTTTATCCTGCCGCCATGGGGCATAGCAGGGTTTCTTATCTGTTTACCGGGCTGAAAAGCCTTCTGCTCAGGGAATTCCTGAGCCAGGAATCTATGGCCGGATCGGTCTATTGCATGGATCTCTCCATCATGTCCGAGGACAAGGTCCAAGACGTATTCTGCGGTCTTTGTGAGTGTTACAAGGTCAAGACCGAGATTGATGCCGTCCGTCAGGAACTGTACCGTTTTTACGGGATTCCTTTCTACATGGTTTCTCTGGTCAGACGGGCGGGTGAATTAAAGATACCGCTCACCTCACCGGAAGTCATCCGGGACCTCTATCAACAGCAGATCTCAACAGGGGACATCGCATTCTATTACGAGTCACTTCTGAACCGATGTTTCAGAGACCCCCTGGAAAAGAGGGACGCCATCCGCATACTTTACCTCCCTCCGGTCTTTTCGGGCAAGAACATCGGTATTGAAGAGTTGGCCGGAAGGTTATCGCTTGATCTCACGAGGGTCCGTGAGATCACGGAGTCCCTGATCCTGGCCGGACTGCTTGAAGGGAACTACGGGATGGTGAGGGGGATACAGGATCCTGTTTTTGGAGACTTTCTGCGTATGACGCAGCGGTCCTGGCTGTCAAAGGGAGAACAGCAGGACAGGAGGCGGGAGGCGCAGACCGTATTCCCCGAGGTTTCTATTCTCACGGAAATGAAAAGTAACGGGAAATCCGACCGGGGTGAACAGGGTGAAAAGATCTCTTTCGGTCTGGTCCTTCCCATGGTTTCGGAGACCGAACTTGTTGCCGCCCGGGCCCTGGAGCAGGTCGCAGAGCGGGTCGATTTCCCTGATGAGGAGATAGGGAAGATCCGTATGGCCTTGATTGAGGCCTGCATCAACTCCTTCGAACACAGCGGAAGCAAAGACGGGAAGATATATATCACCTTTACCCTGGACAAGGAGAAGCTCTCGATTGTGGTCGAAGACAAGGGGATCTCTTTTGACCCCAGCAGGGTTCCGGTTCCTGACCGGGAAAAGATCCTGGCCGCCCCGGGACGGAGAGGATGGGGGATCGAACTGATCAAGAGTCTGATGGATCAGGTCACCTTTGAGGACGTCCCCGTGGGGACGAAGTTGAGGATGATCAAGTATTATCCAAAAGAAGCGGGATGGAAAGCACAGGCAGGATGAATTAAGGAGATGATCAATGGGATCTTTTCAGGTGGACATCAAGTTTGCAGATGACGTTGCGATCTTCAAGACCTCCGGCTACATTAACGACCTTGGCGGCGAACGGATTGAAAAAGAGTGCGAAGATGTTCTCCGAGAAGGGTACCGGAAGGTGATTATCAATCTCAAGGACTCTCCCATTATCAACAGTATCGGGATCTCTATCCTGATCGGCATTACCGACAGGATCAACAAGGCCGATGGGAACCTCTTCTTTACCAATGTGACGAACAGCAACGCCAAGGTGTTTGACTTCATGGGACTCAGCAAGTATGCCCCGATCTTCCAGACCGTAGAGGATGCGGTCCGGCATGTCTCGGGTAAGGCATAGTCTTCTTCCTGGAAAGATCAGAGCAAAGGTGATTTGGCATGGGGAAATATAACCTGCAGAAAATCCTTTATGTCTTCAGTTCACTCAACGATCTCGGCCGGGTGATCACCTCGAATGGAAGCATGGATGAGATCACCAGGTCTGCCCTGTATCTGATTCTCGGAACCGTCTCGTCATCCCAGGGAACGGTCTTTAGATATGAACCGTCCTACTCCCGCATGGTGAGGATCGTCCAGAAAGGTCTGGACGGGGCCGTGGACCTCTCTTTTCCTCTGGCGGATGGAGATCTGCATACCCTGCTTCACGCCCCGCAGGTTATCGAGGTTGACCGACGCCCTGACGGGATAGACGACTTTCCGGATAAAGCGGTTTCTCACGGGATGTATGGCTTATCCGGTATCAGGCCATCGGTCGAGTCTGATCTTTCCTGCGGTTTTGCGGAGCGGGCGGGAACGGACGTGCCGGGTTTTATCTTCATGCACAGAGAGCATTTGAAGTCGGTCCATGCATCTCTGCTGGCGCCTCTTCGGGTGGGGGATGAACTCGTCGGACTTCTTTCCGTGGGCAGGCGTTTCAGTGGAGGGGAATACGGCGAGGAAGATCTTCAGATCCTTTCCATGATGTCTCAGCAGCTCTCCGTGGTCCTGTACAACCAGCAGCTCTTCTCGCGTCTCCAGTGCAAAGTTGAAGAAAACCGCTTGCTCTATGAGAACCTCCGTCAGATCTATCGTGATACGATTCAGGCCTTTGCCGTGGCCATCGATGCCAAGGATGAATATACACAGGGGCACTCTGTGCGTGTTGCGCAGTATGCCCTGGCCATCGGCGATGAACTCGGCTTTTCAGGTGACGAATTGGAAGGCCTCCATTTCGCAGGTCTTCTGCACGATATCGGAAAGATTACAGTGGACAGTTCGATTATCCGCAAGAAGTCCAGCCTGAGTGAACAGGAGATCGTCGAGATACACCGGCATCCTTCAGTGGGGTATGATATCCTTTCCAGTATAAAGTTCCCATGGGGGGACCTTTCCGCTCTGGCGCGTCATCACCACGAGAAGGTCGACGGGCAGGGATACCCGGACGGGATTGAGGGTAAGGATCTTCCCCTGGAGGTCCGTATCATTACACTGGCGGATTCGTTTGATGCCATGACATCGGACCGGCCGTATAGAAAACAGATCGATCTTGGAGAGACCATCCAGGAAATCAAACGCTGCATAGGGACGCAGTTTGATATCGATGTCTGCCATGCGTTGTTCCGGGTTCTGGAGAAGGAGTTGACGGGTGAAATCGCTTCACCAAAGATCATCCCCTCTCTAAGCCTGAAGTACGACCCGCAGCAAATTCTCAGGATCCTCAGAGGAGTGGGCCATCCTTTCGAAGCGGTCAAAGACCCAGGGTGAATTCTCAGTGGAAAATCTATTGATGACTTCCAGCAAGGTTCCTTTCCCGACTTCCGGTTGGAGACATAAGGGGCGATCATTCTTTGCAGAGATGGGAGCACCCGTTGCATTTTATTTTCTGACCCTGCTCCTGTTGGAATGGGCCATGGATCTTTGGGCACCCCTTTTATCTCTTGTGATCACCGTTTCCGGATGGGTTCTCTACACCTTGCAAAGACATTTCCTGAAAGCAGGGCTGGACCAGGGGTTCCAATCGGATCTCTCCAGGGATCTCTGCCGGATTCTCTCCGGAAAGCCCGGTTTGAAAAATCTGCCTGAAGAGATCCTCGTCTGGATAACGTCGAACTTGCATCTGGCACAGGCCGCTCTCTACCTGCCGGGGCCGAATCAGGATTATGTCAGAGATCCTCTTCCAGAGGGGGGAGAAGGCGGAACAGGATTGAGCCGCATGCTGAACTCCGACCCCTTTGTCGGCCTCCTGAAATATTCAAGGCGCCCTCTGTTCCGTTCCGGCATTTCTTCAGGAGTTTTAAGCCGAGAAGAACAAATGGGACGGGAACGGATGTTGAAATTATCGGCCGAGGTCACGGTTCCGCTTCTTGCCGGAGACGAACTGATCGGGTTTCTCAACCTGGGCTGCCGGAAGGACGGGTCCGCCCCGTCGAGAGAGATGATCCATGGGATGTCGAATCTCTTTTCCCAGATCGCCGTAGTTCTTCAAAACCGCCTGCTTTGCGACAAGCTTCGGCATTCACAGGCCCGGATGCGCAGGGCAGATCGTCTTGCCCTTCTCGGGACACTGGCCGCAGGCATGGCCCACGAGATCCGGAATCCGCTCGTCTCCATCAAGACCTATTTCCAGTTGCTTCCTGAAAGGTATCAGGATCAGGAATTTCGTGACCGGTTTCAGAAGGTGGCCGCGAACGAGGTGGATCGGATCTCAAAGCTGATCGAGGAACTCCTGAAATTCTCGCGTCCATCGGATCCGACCTTCCGGTCCGTGAACCTGCATGATGTGATCGAAGAGGTACTGACCCTGATGGCATCTACGGCTGATGGGAGCGGGGTGGATCTCAGGCGGGCTTTTGATGAAGAGAATAATCCCGGGATCCTGTGCGACCCGGAGCAGATCAAACAGGTCCTGATCAATATCGCGCAAAATGCATTCGATGCCGTGGAAGGCCATGGGGTTGTCTGGTTCAGAACGCGTTATGACAGGGAAGGGGGGGATTCGGGGTTTGTTCACCTGGAGGTCGAAGATAACGGAACAGGCATGGCGCCCGAAGAAATCGAAAAACTTTTCACCCCTTTTTATACCACCAAACCGTCCGGTACGGGTTTGGGCCTGGCCATTTCAAGGCAGATCATTGAAGAGCACCTGGGGAGCCTTTCCGTGGAAAGTGAAAAGGGACGGGGAACCATCTTCTGCCTGCACCTTCCCAGGAACCCGCTCCAGCATGAGCGCAGGAAAGAGCAGAGCCTCTACGGTCAGCCGGAGAGGAATATGATGGTCCATTGAACGGTTTTTACCAATCCCAATCTTGACGGCTTCGCAAAAAGTCATACCCGCCTGTCTCGGGGCCGGATTTCGTTTCACTCACCCTTCTCCGAGGTTGACTTTTCAGGGCAAGTAATAATAAAATATAGATCATCTCCAAAAGAGTGAGTGAAAACATAAGGGTTCAAAGGGTTCAAAAAGAGTGAGTGAAAACATAAGGGTTCAAAGGGTTCAAAGGGTTCAAAGGGTTCAAGGGTTCAAGTGAAACACTGAAACGCAAGAAAAATCTCCAGAGAAAAATTTTTTGAACCCTTTGAACCCTTTGAACCCTTTGAACCCTTTGAACCATTGAACCCCTTGAACCCCTTGAACCTTTGATATGTCAGCGCAGTAGAACTCAAAAGACGGGGAGTGTCTGTGAAAAACAAGCTGGATCATAGCCAGACGATTCTGGTCGTGGATGACGAGCCTGGCGTGCGGGAATCCATTCGAATGATCTTTGAGAATGATTATCGCATCCTTATAGCGAATAGCGGCATGGATGCCCTCAAGATCATCGAAAAGGAATCCCCGGAGGTGATCCTCCTCGACGTGAAGATGCCCCAAATGAACGGCATCGAGACCCTTCGCAAGATCAAAGAGATCAACAGCGTTTCAAAGGTCATTATGATTACGGCCACAAAAACCGTGAAGAACGCCGTAGAGGCCATGAAACTGGGTGCCGAGGATTATATCACCAAGCCGTTTGACGTGGATGAGATCCGGCTCATCGTAAAGAGGGCTTTGGAGAATATCGACCTGATGAGGGAGGTGAAAACCCTCCGTTCCGAGATCAAGAAGCCCTACAACTTCAACAATATCATCGGTAGGACCGACAGCATGAAGAGCATATTCCAGACCATCAAGCAGATCGCAGACAAGAAATCCACGGTGGCCATCTACGGGGAGAGCGGGACAGGCAAAGAACTGATCGCCAGGGCAATCCATTACGAGAGCAACCGGAGAGACAAACCTTTTGTTGCCGTGAACATTGCCGCCATTCCTGAAACGCTGATCGAGAACGAGCTTTTCGGCCATGAGAAGGGGGCCTTCACCGATGCCCGTGAGAGGGCCATTGGAAAATTTGAGATGGCCAACGGGGGCACCCTGTTTCTGGATGAGATTGGAGAACTCCCGATGACCACACAGGTGAAAATCCTTCGCGTGCTTCAGGAAAAGGAGTTTACCCGGCTCGGCTCATCCGTGAATGAAAAGATAGAAGTCCGTTTTATCGTGGCCACGAACCGGGATCTTGAGGAGGCGATGAGGAACAAACTCTTTCGTGAGGATCTCTATTACCGGATCAATGTGGTCCCGATCAGGATCCCCCCTCTCAGGGAGCGGAAGAACGACATCCATCTTCTTGTCGAGCATCTGCTGCAGAAGATCAATGTTGAGGAGAATCTGTCCGCCAAGGAGTCTTCAGAAGAGGAAAGGAGAAACGGACGGGGCCGCAGAAGCGATGACCGGGTGGTCCCTGTGAAGAAGATATCCAAAGAGGCCCTGGAACTCCTTATGGAATACCACTGGCCCGGGAATGTCAGGGAACTGGAAAATGTCATTGAAAGGTGCGTGGCCTTCTGCAACGGAGAGACCATAATGCCCGAAGACCTGCCGGTCAAGATCCGGTCGCTGCAGATGGATGATGGATCTCTGGAGCGGGAATTTTCCGACTCCGGCAAGTCTCTTCCGGAAACCATCGAGAACTTCGAGAAGAAGATGATCATCAATGCATTGAAGGGCTGCCGGGGGAACAAGACCAAGGCCGCCGAGATGCTGCGGATCACACGGAAGATCCTGCGGTACAAGGTGGAAAAATACGGCATAGAGATTTAGTTTCTTTCGTGTTTTAGTTGAACCGCGCAGAAATTGGAAATTAAAATTTTTTTACATGCCTTAAGAATCAAAGATCAAAGATCAAAAATCAAAATGACAAATCAAATATAAAAATGGCGCGGCCTCTTTTGGAAAGCCGGCCCTAAATTCAAGACATGAATTCCCAAACGGGCACACGCTGAAGCGCCCGATGACAAATGACTCGGGAGATCTCCCCCTTCTATCACACGCCAATAAATTCGAGTCATAAGAGAGTTAATCTCAGAACCCGTCTTAAACATTCATTTTTTATTTTTACGAAAGATAGCATTTGAATGCCCCGCCTGGAAGGGCGGGGTAGTTTACTCTGTCATTTTGATCTTTGATTTTTAATTTTTTATCTTTAACTTCTATAGCCGTTCAACTTTCTTCCGAAAGAACCGGGATTTTAAAATGCTTTTTTAACCATAGAACGAGGACCATTTAGTCCGGATTCCGGCCTAAATTGTCCTTTTTTTTCTATGGATCCGATTCCGGATCCGGCTGCCAATCCTTCTGACCTGTCCGGTTGAATTTCCATCCATCCTATAGGCCGCACTCCACTGGAAGATTTTTATCACGATTATAAAAAGAGATAGCCCTCAGGACAAATTGTGTCACCGCAAAATTTTTTCTCTGTTTGACAGGTCATGTCGGGGAAAACCGCTGAGTGGACGGATAAGAGTGTCATGGCACAGGTTTTGCAACGCAAATGGCATCTTATATAGATCCAAAAAAACATGGCTAAACAAAAATAATACTATCCGGCGGCCTGGACTCGGCATATATCCAGGACTATGCAATTTTCATTTTCTCATCCGGCAGCTTTAGCGGAACCAGGAAGGAGCAGTACATGGAGTGCAGAGGGAATATACTTGTCGTGGATGATGAAATCGGGCCACGTGAATCCATCCGTATGATCATGAAACCTTACCATGACATCAAGACCGCTCAATCCGGGGAAGAGGCTTTGCAGAAGATGCTGACGGAATCCTTCGATCTGGTGACCCTGGACCTGAACATGCCGGATATGCACGGGATCGAGGTCCTGAAAAGAATCAAGGAAAAGAGCAGGGATGTGGAGGTGGTGATTATAACGGGATACGGGTCTCTGGAAACGGCACAGCAGGCGATCCGGTATGGCGCCTTTGATTACATTACCAAACCTTTCAACATTGTTGATTTTGTTTCCGTGGTGAACAAGGCGATCCACAAGTTACGTCTCAGGGTGAGGATGGGACAGGTCATTGCAGACCTGCAAGACAAGGACATGACCGGCCGGATGAACATCATGCAGGGAGGCGGTAGTCCAAAGGGGTTGGCTGCCCCCTTGGGAGATGCCTGGTCCAACGACAAGGATCTCAGCCTCATGGATTTTATCAAGGTACTGTCCAGCACCCTGGAGGCAAAAAATTCGAATATGCACCACCACTCGGAGCGCGTGGACCACTATTCCATGGTGATCGCCAGGGCCATGGACCTGTCCGAAAAGGAACAGGAGTATCTGACGATTGCAGCATTTCTCCATGACATAGGCAAGGTGGGAATCAGCAATGAGATCCTGAACAAGGCAGGCGCCCTGACCCAGGATGAATGGGCCGAGATCAGAAAACATCCCAGAAGCGGTGTGGACATCCTGAAGCCGCTTTGCCTTCCTCAGGAAGTTCTTCACATCATCCTTCATCACCATGAATCTTTTGACGGGAAAGGGTATCCGGACGGGCTCAGGGGAGAAGAGATCCCGCTCTCTGCCCGGATCATCAGGATCATTGACAGCTATGACGCCATGATCTCCAACCGGCCGTACCGGCAGGCACTCTCTCTGGACTGGGTGATCCGGGAGTTAAGGTCCTGTGCAGGGACCCAGTTTGATCCACGGATTGTGGAAATATTTGTGGATATCCTTACCCGCCAGGAGTCCTGCAATCTGGTAGGGTCGTCATAACCGGGCAGGAAATTCCTTGCTGGTTCTGTTCGTAAATAAGATCTCTTTCGTGTTTAAGTTGAACCACGCAGAAATTGGAAATCAAAAGTTTTCTTGCACGCCTTAAG
>CAKKPE010000085.1 GCA_919901565.1 bacterium | reverse complement strand
CCTGGGGTTTCCCATAGCTGGGAGGATAGAGAGCGTCTCTTCCCTGGACAGGGAGGGCCTTCTGACTTTTATCCGGGACGTCTACAGGCACTCTGGGATCGTGATCGCCTGTGCAGGGAACGTGGACCATCAGGGGCTGGTCAGTTCCATAGCAGAGACATTTCAGGAAACATTCATCCCGGATAAGATAATCCCGGCAGACGCATCCCGTTATCATCCGGGGACTTGTGTCATGACCAAGGACCTGGAACAGGTCCACCTCTGCCTCTCCCTGCCGGGCATTTCGCAGAACCATCCGGACCGCTATGCCTTTTATCTGTTGAGCAACATTCTGGGAGGCAACATGAGTTCCAGGCTCTTCCAGGAGGTACGGGAAAGGCGCGGGCTGGCCTATTCGGTCTATTCATACCTGTCCAGCTATAAGGATTCCGGCGCCATGACCCTGTACGCCGGAGCAGGGCGCGAAAAGATCAAAGAGGTTATAGAGGTGATACAAAAAGAGCTTCATTCCCTTGCGAACCAGGCCGTATCTGAACAGGAACTATCCAACGTGAAAGAGTATATGAAGGGCGGGCTGCTGCTCGGCCTGGAGAGCAGTGCAGGCAACATGAGCCGCATCGCCAAGGAGGAGCTCAATCATGAACAGCATCAGAGCATCGATGAGATCATACAAAAGATAGAGCAGGTCTCGTCGGAAAAGATCCTGGAGATTGCCGCCGCGAATTTCAGGCCTGAGCAGATGTCGCTGGCTGCCATCGGCCCGGTAGAAGAAAAGGAACTCATCTTATGAAAACGGTGCAGGTCCAGATATGCCGGAGGGAGGACTGCCTTGACCTCAGCCTGCCCGCATACATGTCCGAACATGCCTCCGGAATGGACCTTCTTGCTGCCGTGCAGGGAGAAGAGATCATCGGGCCCGGAGCGTGGAAGCGGATTCCCACAGGGATTTTCATTGCGATTCCGGACGGCTTTGAAGCGCAGATCAGGCCCCGGAGCGGCATGGCACTGAAACACGGGATCAGCCTGGTCAACTCCCCCGGAACCATCGATGCGGACTACCGTGGAGAGATCGGGGTGCTGATGATCAATCACGGCTCAGAACCATTCACCGTAAGCAGGGGAGACCGGATCGCACAGATGGTGATCGTGCCGGTCTTCAGGGCCGAGTGGGTCCAGGTGCAGGCCCTTCCCGAGACCAGGCGGTCTTCAGGCGGATTCGGGCATACGGGGATGCGAGAGGGCGACGACAAGGGAACGGAGTGATGGACGACAGGATAAGAAAGAAAGCAGAAAAAATTATCGGGATCATACTCGACGTGGACGGGGTCATGACCGACGGGAGCATTACTTTAGATGCCCATGGAGTTGAGACCAAAACCTTTCATGTCCGTGACGGGCACGGGATCAAACTTGCCCAGAGGGCGGGACTCCGATTCGCGATCATCACCGGAAGGGAGTCCCCTGTTGTGAATGTGAGGGCCAGGGAACTGGGGATCGAAGAGGTCTTTCAGGGGGCGAAGAACAAGATAGAAGCCTATGACGAGGTGCTCAGAAAGTGGGGCCTTACGGATAAAGAGGTCGCCTACATCGGTGATGATCTGATCGATCTTCCCATTTTCCGGCGCTCCGGCCTGTCCGCAGCCGTGGCTGATGCCGATCCGGAGACCAGGGAACAGGCCGATCTTATTTTGTCTCACCCGGGCGGCCGCGGCGCCGTACGTGAATTCATCGAGATCATACTCAAGACCCAGAACAAGTGGAAAGAGGTTACGGAGAGATACTATTCGTAAAAAAGCAAAGATCAAAAATAAAAAATCAAAATGACAAATCAAAATAAAAACAAACCGGCCACCAAGACACCAAGACACCAAGACACGAAGAAAAAATCTCTCTTTCGTATTTAAGTTAAACCACGCAGAAAATGGCGCAGACTCTTTCGTGCCGAGGCATTCCGTCTTGTGGCATCGATGGATTATGTGCCACAGGCAACCCGGTAGGTAGTGCCTGCTCTCTCTGGCCATCATTGAATCTTTGTCTCACCATTTCGAACCCGAAATATTGATTCTAAGTCTTGAGAGCTTGTCTCTATTTTCTTGGGAGGGGACATTCCCCCTTTGCTAACACATTCCTCTTGAACATATCCATTTCCTGATGTATATTCTTAGTAGATTCGCAGCCTTTCAAAGAAAAGGGTTTATTTGAAGGAGACCCATGAAATTTGATGTCCTTGGCCCCATTGCAAATATTGAGGTCATCGCATCAGGTCCGGGTATTCGGATGCTCTCTTATCTTCGGAAGGCTTATGGCCGAGGCCGATGGCGCAAGTTGAAAGGGTTGGCCACCGTTCGGCTGCCGAACGGCGCCATGCGTCGGGTGGAATTGCATTGGTACGAGGCGCATGGCATCGGCAGGAGAGACATGAAAATCAAGCGCTATTTGGAGGACTGATGAAAACGCCGACCAAGCCGTTTGCACTGTGCATCAATAACGCCGACTACGAGGCATCGCTCATCCTCGGCAAAGTCTATCGGATTATGCCTGATACCAAAGCCGCAAAGGATGATCTTGTTCGCATCGTGGATGAAAGTGGTGAGGACTACCTCTACCACAAGAGCCATTTTGTCTTTGTGGACTTTCCTGAAGCCGTGAAGAAAAAAATTCTCGCTCTGGCCGACGCCGGTTAAGAGAGGAATTATAGCAACGCGGGGCCAAACCTTTAAAATTCATTCATCCCCAAATCTGATCCACGCATCTCATCTGGCAGCACCATCGCACCCCGAATTTTGAAGGTTTGACCCTCCGCTCTCCCCTGTCTCTTCGGTCGATGACTCGTAGAGAGGCAGGGTTTTTTTATTTCGCCAAAAACCCCATGCCATTTTAATTCTTATTGACATTTCTAGATTCTGTGCAACCAATTAAGCATTATTCTATTTTACCTGCTGTTTACTGCCTGATTCAATTGTCTTTAGGGACGTTGCAATTGTCTTTAGGGACGTTGTTACCGTGCGTGCCTTTTGCTGACAACAGAGAATAATGCACGTCCAGTAACAACGTCCCTAAAATCCTAGTGGTAACAACGTCCCTAAAATCCTAGTGTCCAGTCAACCTTGTAATGTCGTAAATAATATGGTATATTTTCTTCATA
>CAKKPE010000084.1 GCA_919901565.1 bacterium | reverse complement strand
GTTCAAGGGTTCAAGGGTTCAAGGGTTCAAGGGTTCAAGGGTTCAAGGGTTCAAGTGGTTTTTTTGATTTCTTTTACCCGTCATTTTTTCTACGTTCTTCACTTGGACCCCAGGCCCCTTGACCCCTTGGACCCTATTGATAACTATTTTCCGGACTTCATGCATGGTTCAGGCCTTCTCTCTTTTTCGAATCTCCATAGCCTGCATTTTGAACCGGGTTCCGCTCCTTCCAGATCCGGCCGTCGAAGCTCTCCATCATGACCGAGCCGTCCTCCCTGCCTTTAAAATAGTTCGGCGCGAGCGGGACCTTGCCGTAAGGGGTATCGAGCACGTAGAGGGGGATGGCGAACCCGCTGGTACGGCCCCGGAGGGCCCGGACAAGGTCCATGCCCTGCTCCACGGCAGTCCGGAAGTGGGCGGTCCCGGAGACGAGCTGGCACTGGTAGAGATAGTAGGGACGGACCCGGATCCGGACCAGCCTCTCCACAAGCTCCTTCATCACCGGCGCCGTATCATTGATCCCGTGGAGCAGCACGCTCTGGTTCAGCACGGGGATACCGGCCTCCGCAATCCGGATGCACGCCCCGGCCGAATCCGGGGTGATCTCCCTGGGATGATTGAACTGCGTGCTGATCCAGATGGGCTGGAACTTCCTGAGCATCCTGAGCAGGTTCTTGGTGATCCGACTCGGGAGCGTGCAGGGAAGCCGGGTCCCGATCCTCAAAATCTGGATCTGATCGAGCTCGCGAATCTTCGACAGGAGGTCCTCCAGAAAATCATCTTCAAAGACCAGCGGATCCCCTCCGGTCAGGAGCAGGTCCCGGATCCCCGGATTCAATGATACCGCATTCAGCACAGAAGCGATCCGGTCCGGGCCCGGCGGGTTTTGGCGCCAGCTTTGGAACCGGTCCCTTCTCAGGCAGTACCGGCAGAGACTCGGACAAAACGAGGAGACACACCAGGCTGCGCGGTCCTCATAAACCCGGATCAGCCCTGGAGCAGCCTCGTGTTCCTTCTCCATGAGTGGATCGTCATATCCAAGCCGGTCATTTAGCTCTTCCGGCGATGGGAGGAACTGGCGCCGGATGGGGCATCCGGGATCGTCCCGGTCCGCTATGGAAAGAAGGTATGGGACCACGGCAAAGGGAAGCCTCTCCCTATACTCCTTGAGCCAGGAGAGGTAGGCATCATCAAGGTTCAGGAACCGCCTCAGTTCCTCCGGCTCGCGCACCCGGTTCCGGACCTCCTCCTTCCAGATCTCATCCTCCCTGGGTTTTGCAAGCCCGCTTCCTGACGCTCTCCGGATGCTGGACCGATTCATGTCCATACCATACCGCTTCATGGCCTGTTCCACAAGGGTACGGACCATTTTTTTATAGTCCATGCCGGCGGCCGAGGCCTGGACCGGAAAGAGGCTGTACCGGGATGACAGACCGGGAAGCGGGTTGATCTCCAGGACATAAGGCTCGCCGGTCTCGTCGATCCGGAGGTCGATGCGGGCCAGGTCCCGGCATCCCAGGCTCTCATAGGCAGCGCGGGCGATTTCTCCTATACGCATGGAGAGGGGCGGGCCCAGGGGCGCCGGACAGAGGATCTCTTCGTCCACCATGGATTTGCATTCAAAGGAATAGAAGGGATTCTGCTCGGTAAAACGGATCTCGGCATGGGGGAGTATCCTGAGATCAGGCCCGTTCCCCATAATGCCGACGGCGACCTCGGGCCCGGAGATGAAGCGCTCCACCAGCGCCGGCTGATCGTAGCGGGTCAGGACCCATGACACGGCCCTGGCCAACTCGTCCCGGTTCCTCACCATGGAGAAGTTCCGGATCCCCTTGCTGGTCCCTTCATGGCACGGCTTTACAAACAGAGGGAATGGCAAGGGGATATGCCTGAGTTCCGAGGCTTCCCTGATCACAAAGAATTCAGGCGTGAGGATCCCCTCGGCCATCAGGATCTTTTTGGTCAGGACCTTGTTTAGGGTCAGGCTCAGGCAAAGCCCGTCCGAGCCCGTGTAAGGGATCCCGAAGATCTCGAACAGAGATGGCGCAAAGGCCTCACGGTTCCGTCCGCCCCACCCTTCCGCGATGTTGAAGATCAGATCAAAGGGGACTGAATGGAGACGGTCCGAAAGGTCCGGATCACACGGGAGGCGGACCACAGGCTCTTGGGTGCATGCCTGCAGCGCCTCTGCAAGGGCGTCAATGGTCTCCTGGTCTTCATACTCGGCATCCGAGTCGTTCCAGGGATCGGGTATCCCCTCAGGACCCCCTTTGGCCTTGTCTTTTTTCAGATTATAAGTTAATCCGATTCTCATCTGAGCTCCTCACATCTCTTTCAGATACCGGTCCAGCCGGTCCAGCGCCTCCAGAAATTCTCCATGCCGGATGCCGAATCCCAGACGCACATGCCCTTCCATCTCAAAGGAGCTTGCAGGAAGCAGGAAGACCCCCTGCCGGTCGATCAGGTCCTGACAGAAACGGTCCGCATCCATGCCGAACAGAATCTTCGGGTAGCTGACCACCCCGCCCTCGGGCGGGGTCCAACCGAAAAAAGCCTCATGCCCTCTCATCCATTCATTGAGCGCGGCGGCGTTCTTCAGGACGTGCCCCCGGTGCACGGCCATGATGGCATCCCGGTTCCTCAGTGCCCGGACACTGAGAAAATCGCTGACCGGGGACAAGGTATGGGTGAGGTAGTCCTTGAAATCCCTGGACGCGGATAAAAGATCCCGCGGTGCAATCATCCAGCCCATGCGCAGGCCCATGAGCCCGAAGCATTTCACGATGGAACCGGTCCCGATCACGTCCCCGCTTAGCGTCACGGCCGAAGGGAGGATCTCCCCGGAACCGTTGAGCGGGAGGAACCGGTAATGTTCATCCATGAGCAGGCGGGCCCCGCGTTCGCGGCAGATCCGGCGGACCTCGGCAAGCGTTTCCATGGGGATGATCTTGCCGGTCGGGTTATGGGGGGTGTTGACCACCACCAGCCGGGTCCGCTCGTCCATGAGGTCCGTCAGTCGGTCCAGGTCCGGCTCAAAACCTTCATCTGACCTCAGTTCCCAGAACCGGATGCGGCACGAAAGGGAACGGGCGGTCTCATAGAGCCCCTGGAAAGCCGGAAAGGTGACGATGCAGGTATCGCCGGGATCGAGCAGGAGATGGAAGAGGATGAACAGGGCCTCGCTGGTCCCGGTGGTGACCATAACCTCTTCTGCGCTCCTTCCCGGATAGAGCCTGCTGATCTCCTCCCGGAGATCCTCGCTCCCGCGCGTGTCCTCGTCTTCCAGCCTGATGGACATCAGCTCCTTAATATCGATATCGCAGATGGAGACCAGCTCTTTCAGGGTCAGATCCGAAACACCGCTCTCGGCCAGGTTGAAGCGGACGCGGGACCGGTTGGCCATGAGCCATCGCTCCATGAAGAAATGCCTCGGCCTCATGGCTCCTCCTCAAGTGCGGAACACAAAAGCCCGTCCCGGACAGCCCTCAACCCGTGCATCACTCGCAGCGGGAGCGGTCTCGGATCCTCTTCCAGAACGGCCTCCTGCCATCTCTCCAGGCAGGCGCAATGGAACCGTTCCATGGGCAGGAGATCAAAGGTTGTATTGTAGTGCCGGGTCAGCAGGTCCCGCACCTGCACCGAGCAGTCCGGACAGTTTTCAGGGATACGGACCGGCCTGGGCATATGGTTGAATGGGCTGACATAGACCCTGTTCCCGGCGCCCGCACGGCTGAGCACCTCATAGATGCTCCAGAGCCAGGGGAGACCATAGAGCCCGGCCCGGTGCAGCGCATGGACCAGGGTATGTTTCTGGAGCGTGGCCGGCTCAAGATGGATCTCACTGGGTGAGAGCGTGCGGGCAAACCGGATGGAGGCCACTGCATCCTCGATGGCCTCCCGTTCGGTCAGAAAGGGGCCCTTGAGCAGCACATAAATCCGGATCCCCACATACTGCCGGATCTTCCCGGCCATCCGGCGGAACTCCTCGGAGACAAAACCCTTGTTGAGGGTCAGGGAGAGGACCTGGTCATTGCACGACTCGAGCCCCATGGCGATTTCAAGTTCCTTTCCGCCGATCCGCTTCCGGATCCAGTTGATCTTCTCCTCGGAACAGTACTCGGGCCTGCTCTCCAGGACCACCTTCCTGACCCCGTCCATCCGTGCCGCCTCGGACAGAATGCCGGAGAGGGCCTCTTCAGGGATCTCCTCTTCATTGAGTACCGACCCGGAGTTGTACAGACAGAGAATCGGCAGGTCCCGTCCCCTATAGCGCTCGGCCTCCCGTCTGAATTGGGCCGTAAAATCCTCAGACGAAATCGCCATCCCCTGTGTGGTCCCCGGATAATGCCCGCACATGGTGCACCCGCCCCCCTTCAGGACCCACGCACAACCCGGTGATCGAAGGGTGATCACCAGCCGCTCCACGGGCCTTCCCTGCAGGTACCCGATCCGGATATCCGAAGAGAGGGCTCGGCCCGGTTCAAAATGTGCCTTGGGACCTCGCCTCCGGATAACCGCCAGGACATGCTTCATCTCTGCCGGGAGATTTACAGACTGACAATGTTCTGCAGAAGATATCATGTTCTGGAATTTCGCCTCTTTCGTGCTTATGTTGGACCACACGGAAATTGGAAATCAAAGTATTTCTTGCACATCTTGAGAATCAAAAATCAAAGATAAAAAAATCTATCCACAATCCTCTTTGTGTCTTTGTGCCTTCGCGGCAAAAAAAATTCAGGTCGGTCAGGATCAGGGAAAGATGAGATCAACCGTAGGAAGGAAAAGAAGAAAAAGAAATGCGAACGTTCTGTGGTCTCGGTTCATCAAGTCGGGTCTCCGGTTCAATATTTCGTGACTTTATCAGATACCAGCCGGGGTGTCAATACCGGAAATCGCTATAAAATCAATAAAAATCCTTGTCAAAACAGATGTTTTCCTTTTATTATAGGAGTATACGATTTAACCGATGGCGCCCGTTCGCAGCCCGGGAAAACGGAGTTCAATATGCTGAAAAACCGAGAAAAAATCCTTATTGCCGACGACAACACCGCCATCCGCTCCAATCTCAGAGATCTGCTGGCCCGAAACCATTATCTGGTCGAGGAAGCGAAAAACGGCGTTGAGGCACTCCAGAAGGCGGCGACCTTCTCTCCGGATCTGATCATCCTCGATGTGGTCATGCCCGGCATGGACGGACTCAAGACCCTGAAAGCCCTCCGGAACAATCAGCAGACCCAGGATATCCCGGTCATCATGGTAACCTCCCAGGGCCAGGGCAAAGACATCAAGACCGGATTTGAACTGGGGGCGAATGATTATGTGATCAAGCCCTTTGAAGCGGACGTGCTCATGGCGCACATCCGGCGCCACCTTCAGATCAAGAAAAGGCTGGACCAGGTCATAGACGAAAGAGAGGATCTTGTCGTCACCAATGAGCTGATCAGCACCCTTCATGCCAAGCAGAAGACCCGGGATATCCTCTACTGTCTGGTCCAGAAGATTTCCGAATATGTCGAGGTCAAGCGCTGCTCCGTGATCCGGATCGGCAAAAATTCCTCCAGAGGGATCGTGGAGGCCACCAGTGACGGCCCCGAACTCCAGAACATAGAGATCGACCTGAACAAATATCCGGAGATCATGGAGGCGCTGCAGCAGAAAAGCGTGGTCCTCATCCCCGATATTGATAAAGATGACCGAATGTCCCCGGTACGGAAGATCCTTCACGAGATCGGATGCTTCTCCCTCGTGGTAGTCCCGATCATACACGGCGATGACCTCATCGGAACACTTCTCCTGAGCACGGCGCGTTCCAGGGAGTCGTTCAGCGATCGGGAGGTCCGGTTCCTCAGAGGAATATCCAATGCCGCCAAATCCGCCCTGCTCAATGCCCAGGCCCTGGAGTCCGTTCATTATGACGATAAAACCATAGTGGCTTCCTTTGACCCACTCACCAAGCTCTGCGGCTATTACAAATTTCTTGAAGCGGGGGAAAAAGAGATCTACCGGGCCAAGCGGTACAAGAGTCATTTGTCGCTTATCCTGATCGATATCAACCAACTCAGGAAGGTCAACGGGATCCACGGAAATGAGAAAGGGGATAAGGCCCTGAAGGAGATCGGACGCCTGATCAGTGATTCCATCCGGAAGTCCGACCTGGCGGCCAGGTGCCACGGGGACGATTTCGCCATCCTCCTCCCCGAGACCAGTCATATCGGAGCGACCGTACAGGCCAAACGATTCCAGAAGCAGGTGCTCAAAAACCCTACCCTGCACGAACTGGGGGTTTCCGTGCTGGTCGGCGTCTCATCCATGGAAGAAACCGAGGTTCAGTCTATCATTGATCTCATACAGGCAGCGGAGTTCGACCTGGAACGGGCCAAGACCGGGCCTTTCGCCCTTTAGTCCCTTAGGAATGAAATTGTACGCGGAATGGTCACAATATTTTCGGGTCATCTCCAACAGAGAGGGTGTCATCATCAGGGTCCAAGGGGTCAAGGATTCTAGGGGTATCGTGATAAGCTTAAGGTACTTAATTATGAAAATTGGTTAAAAACACTTGAACCCTTGACCCCTTGGACCCTCGAATCCTGTTTGGTTCCGGCTCCGCCGGGTTAGGATCTCTGTCTCGTATCTCCCTTTCCGATTCGGGAACAGGGCAAAACCTTAAAAAGATTTTACAGGACAGTTCACTCTATGAGACCCAGGCTGACACAATATCTGATCGACAAGGGGTATGTAACCGAGGCGCATTGCAGCGAGGCCCTGCAGAGACAGGTCATCTTCGGCGGAAGGATCGGGACCAACCTCCTGGAACTCTTTTACGTCACCGAAGAACACCTTCTGGAGGGCCTGAGCCGCACATTCCATGTCCCCTTAGCCGAGCCGGTCAAGCTGAGAGAGATCGATCCAGCCATCATCCAGGAGATCCCCGAGGACCTCGCACGCAAGTACAGGGTCTGCCCCTTTGAATCCTCAAAGGGAAGGATATACCTCGCCATGATTGATCCGGCGAACATGGAGGGGATCAACGAGATCAGCTTCATCTCCGGCAAGATCATCAAACCTTTTGTGACCACCGAGTCGAAAATGAGCTTCCTCCTGGAGAAGTACTACCGCATACACCGGGAAAGGCGGTTTGTCTCTATTCCTGAAGAAGAGAAAAAACGGCGTAACGAGTGGGAAGAGAAAAAGAAAAAACTCCAGGAAGAGCGCGCAGCGGCGCAGACAGCAGATAAAATAAAAGCGGCCCCTGCTCCAGGCAAGGCGACCGCCGCAGCGGAAGTCAGGCCCCAGGAGCCTGTACCTGTACCCGCTCCAAGGCCTGAACCGGCCATTGACCTGACCACATTCGACGGCGCCTCACTGGGTCTTGCACAGGCAAGAAACAGAGAAGACATCGCAAACACCCTTCTAACCTTTGCGAACGCCCGGCTCGAACGGGTCATCCTTTTCATCATCAAGGGAGACCAGGTCCATGCATGGAAGGCCGAGGGGAAATGGGAAACCCCGGAAGACCTGGACAAGATCCGGTTCCCGGTCAAGGATCCGAGCGTGGTTTCGACGGTCTCCGAATCCAATCTGCCCTACAAGGGGCCTCTGATCGAGATCCCCTGCCACAAGAATATCTTCGAATCCCTGGGCAACCCCTACCCCAAAGAAGCGGCGGCCTTCCCCATGGGCATCCGCAAGAGGGTCTTTTCCGTGCTCTACGGGGACAACGCCGTGAGCGGCGCCGCCTTTGGTGATCACCAGGACCTCAAGAAGATCGTGCTCAAGGCCGCGCTCTCCTTCGAGATCCTGATCCTCAAGGCCAAGATCCTCTTCCAGAGCTGAAGCGCCAGGGCGCGGGCGCGGCAGTAGTATCTCCAAATCAAGGAAATCAATATTTTTTATCGCTGAGTTGCTGAAACCGGGTTAATGAAGAACTGAGAAGCGGGAAAAAGCGCTTGTGCTTTTCCCCGCTTCTTCACTGATAGTTATGTTCTCTTCTTTCTTTTCAAGTGACTTCTGCCTGCCAATAGTGTTCCGCCGGTAATAAAAAGCACAGCACTTGCGGGTTCGGGAACAACACTGTTTGCCCTTAAACTGCTGGCTGCGCCTGCCCTCATATAGCCCTGCTCACCATCCAAAAATCCCAGAGTAACAGTCAGGGTACCCGAGTCGCTCAATGTTCCATTAAGAGGGGGATTCCAGTCGGGGTACCAGATTTCTCCATAATCCCTCAAGTTGTTTGGGGTGGTCAGGTTCTCCAATTCCATCTCCGCTTCAACCCGAGCATCCCGGCCAATCCGGTACCCAGGAGGAGCAGGGAGGCGGGTTCGGGAACGGGCGCAAAACTCACAGGACTGCCGCCGGGACCGAGGACCTGGAAGCTCAACATCGCATCCGACATCTGCGTAAAATTGAAATCAAAACCCATGGCGCCTGCGCCCAGAGGCAAAGCCGGAGGCTCAGGCTGAGGATTGAAACCGACCCAGCTTCCGGGATCGGGAATCCCGCCGGATGACGTGGTGATATCGAACAAGACGCCGAAGGCCATGCCTCCTGTGTCTGCATACAAGGCCTGAAATTCAAAATGGCCCTTTGCATCAGGGGCGCCCGGAGAAACAATGGATAAAGCACGGTCATCCGAAATACCGAACAGGATTCTGAAGGACGGATTCGTATTGTCAAAAAAGGTCAGGGTGGGACGTTCGGGATCCCCAAGATCCAGGTAGGCCATGGCCGGAGGCTCGGGCTGAGGATTGAAGCCCACAAGGACAAGAGGATTCTCCACTCCTGATCCCTGGAACAGGAATGATGAATCCCAATCCACGTTTACAGCCCAAGCCGGAGCCGCGGATGCAAAAATCAGGAGTAAAACCAGATTACATACCATTCCTTTGAACTGCCGGTTTTTCATAGCTAACCCTCCTTTTTGAATGGTTGGATATAGTGTTTGACTATTAGTGGTAAAATATGGCTGAAAGTCGCGAAGTTTTTTGTGAATAATCAAAAAAACGATTACGGTTTTTCCATCTCCATAAAATAACGGAACTGACCATGTTGATCAGGCGCAGCCATGGAATGAGCATCCCTATACAGCAAAAAAAATCCCCGCCTCCAAAAGGCGGGGATTTCTCCAAAGCATGTCAAACCATTCAATGCCCATCTACTTCAAAATTAGCCGTTCTTTCTCCTGATTCTGCCAATTGCCACGAGCCCGATCAGTCCGCTTCCAAGCAGCAGAAGCGAAGCCGGTTCGGGGATACTGGGGACAACACGGACACCGTCCGGGACAAGGATGTGCATTGAGACTGAACCATTGCTCGGAGCATCGGCAGGGTCATCATCCTCGTTTGCCGTAAGCCCTGCATTCCAGAGGGCATTCGGCCCATGCCCGCCGGCTGAGCCATCCTTTGAATAGAAATCGCCCCAGACCGGAAGCCTGGTGCTGTCGAAGGAGATGGTTGTAACATTGCCTAAAGTCCCGTCAAACTTAATGCCATATATTTCCCCCGGCATGCCGGGATTGCTTTTACCCGGTCCATCAATATTATAGGTCTCTGGCCCGAGGACTGTCCAGTTGGCATTGAAGATATCAGCCGATGTAAAATTATCAGATACCTCCAGAATGAAATGGCTGGTTGCCCCGACTAAGTGACTGAAGATATAGGAGTAGTGAACCAGACCTCCCTGATCGTCCCAGTTGACCGTCCATTCCAAACCGGCATCCCCGGTCGCCCAGTTCCCTATCCCGTCCAACTCTGTCCCGATGGCAGGCGGAATGGAGAGACTCCCACTGTAGGATATTGGAGCAGCCCAGGCCGATACCGAGAGAAAAACCGGCAGGACCATCGCAAACATGAATGAAACCCATACATTAAAAATTCTTTTCCGTAACATGACTTGCCTCCCTTTCACTGAATGATTTCTACAACAAAATAACCGAACTTCTTTCCTCTTTTACCCTATTCCCTCTTCCTTTTAGCTTCTTCTGATGTATAGTGGTAAAATAAAGGGAAAAGTCACAAGAAAATGTGAAAATATTAAAAAATAATTCAGTATAGAGAGGCTGCTTCCGGCAATGACGGGTTTTTGAAGGATATTATTTGACGAACATCCCTTACTTTTAACTTTAAACACCATTCCTCCCCCTGTGGGATGATATAGGAACACAAAAAAAGCCCCGCCTCCGAAGAGACAGGGCCTGAAGGTTACCAGCATCAGTTTATTCAGGTTCTTTCGCAAGAAAGCTGAACGGCTACAGGAATTAAAGATAAATAATCAAAAATCAAAATGACTTTGATTTCCAATTTCTGCGTGGTCCACTTAAATACGAAAGAGAGTTTATTGATGGAAAGCCGGGAGCCTTTTAAGGTACTTGGTAGCGGGGGGAGGATTTGAACCTCCGACCTTCGGGTTATGAGCCCGACGAGCTACCAGACTGCTCCACCCCGCGCCATGAATTTAAGATTGTTGAATATAAAGAAATTAACCATCAAAGTCAAGGCATTTAAATCAAATAAGCCCCGATGGCGTGCCATCGGGGCTTAGGGTTCATCTAGAAGATCACTCAGCCCATTGAACCCACCTTAAAATACCCGACTCCAAAAGTTTCGTCCATTCCCCAAAAGGGTTAATAAGCGCAATACCCCCGATCACCCAAAATCCTTCCAATCCTTCCGAACCACCGGGCCCGCTCCCGGGGCGTGGTTGACAAAGCATCAAACCATGATAGACTTAACCATGTAACGGAGGAAGGCCCTGTGAAGCTCGAACTCTACCAGTTCCCTACCTGACCCTACTGCATGAAGGTCCGGAGGGCCGTCAGGAAACTAAAGGCGGATGTGGCGTATAAAAACATTCTCTGGCCGCCGAACATACGAAGGCTTGTGCGGGATGGGGGAATGTATCAAATCCCCTGTCTCTTCATTGACGGCAAGCCCATGTATGAATCGGATGACATCGTCCGATTCCTGGAAAGCCGGTTCCAATCCGGACAGGGCGCGTAAACATCCACGCCCAGAGGACGTGGCTTTGTGTTACCCCTAAAAGGGGCTTGACCAGGGTCTCGCATAAAATACGAAATCCTAATATCTAAATCCTAAACAAATCCTAAACTCAAAATTCAAATATCCAAAACCTCGTATAGAGACGACTGAACATTTGGATAAATAAGTTTTGAATTTTGGATTTCGGTCATTTGAATTTGCCCTTCGAATTGGCTCAGGGCGGTGAGCTTGCCGAACCGTTTCGGATTTAGTGCTTCGAATTTAGAATTTCTTTACTATATAAAACGGCACAGCCTTTCAACTCTGACCCGGCCCTTTGGGCCGGGTTTTCAGATAACCAATAAAATATCACCGGCGCATCCATCCGACCGGGCCTTTCATGAACTCCCTTTCAGGAACTCCCTCAACGCCTCGGAAAAACGGACCGGCGTGAATCCGAAATTCTTCGTGATCGAATCCTCGCCGCAGATGTTGTCCTGGCCCAGCAGGGAGAGAAGCTCGTCCGTAACCGGCGGGATCTCCCGGCCCAGGGCTGAGGCAAAGGACCGGACCGCTCCCATAAAGGGAAGCGATAACCGGGCGACCCCCATGGGGATATGGATGACCGACTTTTTTATCTCCAGCGCATCCATGATCTCTTTCAATATCTCGTTATAGCTAAGCTGCTCAGGGCCTCCAAACTCGTAGATCCTCTCCCGGTCCCCGCCGTTGATGAATGCCCGTCGGAAGCACTGGAGCCAGTCCCGGATGTAGACCGGCTGGAACCTGGCCAGTCCGTCGCCCGGCACCGGGACCACAGGCCCGGCAGAGATGAGCTGTTTCATCCTTTCCGTGAACCCGTCCCCCTTGCCCACAATGAGTGAGGGCCTGAAGATCGTATAGGGAATATCCGATGAGATAACAATCTTCTCGGCCTCGGCCTTGGTCTTGAGGTATGCGAAGGGAGAGTGAATATCGGCGCCCAGGGCCGACTGATAAAAGATCCGCTTTACACCGCTTGCGGCCGACTCGCTCACAAGGTTCCGGGTCCCTTGTACATGCACGGATTCAAACGTGCTCCCTGGTTTTTCTTCGATGATCCCCGCCAGATGGACAGCGGCCTCAACCCCCTCCAGGGCGCCATCCAGTGAATCCGCGTTTGTGATGTCTCCCTGTACGGCTTCAAACCCCAGGGAGCGCACCCACTCGGCCTTCTTCTCGTCGCGGACAAGGCATCGTACAGATGCCCCTTCCCCCTGCAGTGCATCGAGGAGGTTCCTCCCCACAAAACCTGTACCCCCGGCGATAAAGATCATATTCAGCGTCTGCTCCAGTCAGATTAATCCGGTATCAAAAACATATAGCAACAGAAAGATTCCCGACAATCCGGGATGACGGTATTAGAGACGAAGGTCCGTGGGATAATGGACCTTCACCTCCGTCACTCCATGGAATGCCTTATCGCTTGACACGAGCACATCCGCCTTCAGTCGTATCGTTACTGCCAAGACCACCGCATCATTGGTCAGCAGACCGTATTTTTCCTGCATCTTGAACGCTGTCTTCGTCAGATCATCCAGCGTGCAGGCCACAAACCCAAGCCCCAGGTCCACGAGCGCATTCACCTTGACGCGATAGAGGCTCAACCCACGAACGACCTCAGGCTTTGCTGCAAGACGCGCTGCGGGCTTGCCTTCTGCAATGAGCCCTTTCATCATGGCCTCTGCAAGCATGAGCTTATGTGTCAACTCCTGCCAGACCGTTTGCGGCAAGACACCGCTGAGTTCACCCTGCGCACAGCGCCGGATGAGCCGCTGCGCCTGATCGGATACACTTTGCTCGGCATAGAGCAGTACGTTCGTGTCGATTACGCAGAGACTGCCGCTCTGGATATCGTCGAGGCTTATAGATCCCACGCATCCTCCTCCAGGACTGCCTTGAACTGCGCCGAGGTAAGCTTCATCGGGTACTCGCAATAAAGCTGATAGGCCGCATCGCGCTTTGCGGGGTCTACGGTTCGTGTTGACAGGTAGCTTTCGAGTGCGTCCTGTATCAGACCGCTCAAAGGACGTCCTTCGTCGACCGCCCGGCGCTTGGCCTTACGCAGCACGTCTTCTTCAAGGAGTGTTCCAACTTTTCGTTTCATGGTTTGCCTCCACTTATCAAATAAGCGCCTTCTGGGGTTGCATCCAGCATAGCGCCGAGTCCTTTTGTGCATCACTCACCAGGCTGTCTATCGGTCCTGATCTCAAACGTTCGAGATCAATGACCCCGTCAAGAGATTCCGTCGATTTATATCGTCGCTCGATCATACTGGTAGAATATACCAGAAATCTTGACTTGTCAAGAATTATTTATTATTGAGAAATTTTTCTTTTTTTATATGCACTTGCTGCCTTGGCAGAAAACGGCTGGAAATGCGCGTGCTGTTTATTTTCACCACCAGCGCCAGAGCGAGATCACAAAGATGATCATGAAGACCAGGGCGAGATTCATATAGGCGAAAAAATAAAAAACCTTGATCTCCAACGGCTTTCCGCTCCCCTGCGCAGAGGTCAGAAGCTTCCCCACAAGCGGCATGGAGAGGATCTTCTCCTCCCCGTGCGGCGCCTGCTTGAGCAGGCTTGTCAGGTCAAACCCTGCATGGTGCCTTCCGGCATGATCCCCATCTTTCCATAACCTGCTCTGCGTGACATTATAGACCATCCCATGGTAAACCACATAGGCAGGTCTTCCCTCCTTGCCATCGAACTCTGCAACCTCCTCCGGTGTGAGGTCCTGCTTGTGCTGCTGGATCTTCAGCTCTTTTTTCTTCTTTAATTTCGGGCCGATCAAAAATGTAACGAGTGTCGCCGTAGAGACCATGACGAGAAAAAGCGATATCTTGATCAGAAGCAGTATCCCGAATCTTGTATGAAAAAACATATGCCAGGAAGGGACCCGGGCGATGGTAAGGAGCGTACCGGTCACGGCCATGATGGCAATGGAAACCCATCCAAGCCATAGCTCTCCTTTGGGGAGCCCTCTTGCCGCATAGGCCGGTTTCAATAAAAGATGCACATACAGGATGGTGCCGAACCAGATGACCGCTGTAACCATATGGAGATATCCGATGATGAACCGTACGATATGCTGGATGGGGTTGAGAGGCCTGTAAAGACCTTTGACCCTCAACTCGTCCCGGAAGGACTCCCCGGCAGCCGCCAGCATCCCGCCGCCCGCAGGATTGACATGGCACGTGCCGCAGGCCCTGCCGGTTTGCCTGGCATAGTCCTCGGTACAAAAACCCCAGATAGCGGAAACAGACAGGAAAAAGAGGATGACCATCACGAAGAAAATGCCTCTTGTAACCAAAAAGATCCTCCCCCATACGGAGTTTGCCCGGAAGAAAATATGAACATGGGCTGACCCGGCTTTATAAACAAGAGGTAAAGTCCCATGCATCCCTGTTTGAACAGGTCTTCCTTTGGATTCTGTCTGGATGTCAGTCAGGAAGGGGATGGCGTTTTTATCTATGTCAGCCAGTTCGTGAGCAGGGTGCCGGAAAAAAGAAACTTGGAGTTTTCTTCCTGTTTGACAGTTTTGTAGAAATCGCAGTCTGCACAGGTCTTGAATTCTGCATTTCCATTGTGATGACCAGATCCTTCACAATCCGTCCCCATCACCACCCAGCAGGACCTCCCGGCATTCATGCCTTCATGCACCCCGTTGAGCCTCACTTCGTTGGCAGCCGGGCAGACGCCCAAGGTCCCCGCCTTGTCTCCATCCGGTCCCCTGCCGCATACCTTGTACTCCCAGCAGTTCTTTTTCATAAAATAAGATTTTCAGCTCTGCATGGCTTGCTGCATAATCATTATGTGCCTTTCCATGCAATTCTTTTGAAGTCCTTCCATTGCTGCAACACTATCTATTAACCACATTTTACAGCATTTGTAAAGCGGTTGATAAAAATATTTGGATAAAAGTACAAAAATCATGCTTTCAGACAACTCCATGGTTTTATCTGTGAAGCCACAAGCACTATGCCGGGGATATCACTATCTGTTTTCGCATGAAATCATCCAGTTCATCCAGCAATCTCTGTTTTTCATCCTTTCGTAGAAACGAGGCCAGAAAAGAATTCCTGGCCAGACCATATATATCATGGCGTCCCAGACCCAGGGCCTGCTGGACGGCAGCGAAGTTCTCGGTGATGTAACCCCCGAAATATGCCGGGTCATCCGAGTTCACAGTCACAAATAGCCCTCTATCGAGCATGCTCTTGAGAGGGTGCTCTTCCATGGAGCCGAAGATACCAAGCTTTACATTGGACAAGGGGCAGACGGTCAGGGGGACCCGGTCAGCAACCAGCCTGTCAACCAGTTTGGGGTCCTCAAGACATCGAACGCCGTGATCGATGCGGGAGGCCTTGAGCAGGTCCAATGCCTGCCGGATGTATTCTGCAGGGCCCTCTTCCCCGGCATGGGCCACGGTCAGGAACCCCTGTTCCCGGGCTTGGTCAAACACCAGGGTGAACTTCTCCGGAGGATGCCCCGCCTCCGAGGAATCGAGCCCCACAGCAGCAATCCATTCCCTGAACGGCAGGGCCTGGTGCAGGGTCTCCATGGCCGCCTTACCGCTGAGATGCCGCAGAAAACAGATGATCAGCCTTGAGGTAAGGCCCAGCTTTTGCTCTGCCTCCAGCAACGCCTGATGGATGCCCGAGATCACGGTTTCAAAGGGTACGCCTCGGTCCGTATGGCTCTGCGGATCAAAAAAAATCTCGGCATGCCGTACATTCTGTGCACGGGCCTTGTTCAGATAGGCCCATGTCATATCATAGAAATCCTGTTCATGAAGAAGGCAGCGCGTCCCTTGATAGTAGATGTTTAGGAATGACTGGAGATCCGTAAAGGCATAGGCCTTGCGTAGCTCTTCGACCGAATCAAAAGCAAGGACCAGTCTATTCCGCGCTGCAATCTCAAGCATGAGCTCGGGCTCCAAAGAGCCTTCAATATGGATATGGAGCTCGGCCTTGGGTATGTCTCTTAAGAACCGATCCATGATCATCGGTCCCCGGTAGTGGTTGACGGCATGAGATTCCTCTCCGCTCCTGACGTACATCTTTGTTTATAAAATTATACACCCTTCCCGGCCCGCTGACAAACTCCGGTTGTCACATCTGTCCCCATGAATTATAATCTACATGGCAGGAGAAAAGACCGAACATGAATGTAACCGGCTCCCTTGAGTCAAGAACATGTGATGAGATTGCAAACCCCGTCAGCGGCTGCAGGTTCACTTACGGGGCAAGGATCCTCTTCACGGCTATTTTCCTCTCATGGTTCACCCTCTCCCCTGCCCTCGCCCTGGACAAGCCCGGAGTGGAATCGTGTACAGAATTCCTGAATGATCTTGAGCAAACCGTGGATGCCTGCGGCGTGCGGGACACGGCTTCTATCCCGGTCCCCGGGCACCCATTGCTCAGGACGACTCGTTTCCTGGATGGGATGAAGTATTTTATCACCGGCCAGGCAGAAGGCGAACAGTGGTTCGATCTGCTGTACCAGCAGGGAAGTATCGCCGTCAGCAAGGAGATAGACAATCTGCCGGACGCGGCCCTGGCACCGCTGATGTACGGAAGGCAGCGTACAACCGGGGCCGGCATGCCGTCTCCCCATGACCTCCGGGAGTCTTTAAAGATCGGGGCCCGGGAATGTGCACAGGGCCTCCTGGACCATACCAAAAAGAACATCCGGTGGAGCATGCTCGCCCTGGGCCAGCAAAAAATCCCTTCAGAATACCGGACGGCAACAAGGGTCATGGGCCTTTATCCCCTGTTTACTCTTCCCATCAGTGCGGGCATTGTACACTACAAGAGCAAGGTCTCAAAGCAGTATGCCATCCCCATGGACCTGCTCAAGGCTCAGGGGACCCTGACCTCTTTTTCTCCCATGGTGCCCCAAAGACCGGATACTGAAGGGGCTTCGGTTGCGGCCCTGCTTGCAAGGATATCTCAAAATCCGCTCGATATTCCTCTGCTCAGCGAGGGGGAACTGAAATGGATCTCGGAGTACTACGCCCCGATCCTGGAACAGGATGTGACAGGGAGTTATGACCTCCCGGGCATGGTCATTTGGCAAGGCCCGCTCATCACCGTGGACACGGAAACCCCGGCAGTCTATTACTATGCGACCTATGCCATACTTCGAGGCAGACCGCTCCTCCAGCTGAATTACGTGATCTGGTATACGCAAAGGCCCAGGACCGGCCTGCTCGATATCGAGGCCGGAAGGATCCACGGCATGACCCTCCGAATCACGATCCTGCCCACCGGAGAGCCGGCCATGGCCGATGTGATCCACAACTGCGGCTGTTATCACTTCTTCTTTCCCTCGGAAAAGATATTCAGAGAGCCGAAGACCGCTCTCTTCCGGGAGGACGCCTTTGTCCCCCAGTGGCTCCCTCCCTATGACCCTGCGTCCAGGTTCGCCGTCCGGATCGGGACACAAAGGCACTGGGTGGAGCGCCTCCATCATGCCCGGAGCCCGTCCCCGAATCAGGCCGCTTATGAACTGATTCCTTACGACACCCTCGAGTCACTGCCTCATCCCTCGGGTGAAAAGGAAAGCATCTTCACCCCTGAAGGGATCGTGAAGGGAGAAACAGAACGGCCCGAGCGCTTCATCCTGTTCGCACCGGGGATCCCGAAGATCGGGAGTATGAGACAGCGGGGCCATCATGCGACCGCCCTGCTCGGCGAGCGGACCTTTGACGATCCTCGGCTCTTCGAAGAATTCTTCTTCCTTTATTGACATTTATGAACAGTCTTGGTAATTTATGCCCGTGGGAGGTTTTGCTTGCGTTCTATACATTTCCCTTTCAAGTCGCTGGTCCTGGCAACAGATCATGCCGGTATAAAGTTCTCCGGCTGATTCCGGCTATAACCTTTCATCAGGAGAATCATGATGGAAAACCGTATCTGGCTCAAACAAAGCGATATGCCGACCCAGTGGTACAATGTGATCCCGGACCTTCCCGGACCTCCGGCGCCGGTCCTGCATCCTGCGACATTGCAGCCGGTCACGCCAGGCGACCTGACCCCCCTCTTCCCCATGGCGCTCATCGAACAGGAAGTGAGCGGCGAGCGCTGGATCAAGATCCCGGATGAGGTCATGAAGATTTACTCGATCTGGAGGCCGACACCGCTGGTCCGGGCCGTGCGTCTCGAAAAGCTCCTCGACACCCCGGCCCATATCTATTACAAGAACGAAAGCGTCTCCCCGGCCGGCAGCCACAAGCCCAACACCTCTGTACCCCAGGCCTACTACAACAAGAAGGAAGGGATCAATAAGCTGGTCACCGAGACCGGGGCGGGCCAGTGGGGATCGGCCCTGGCCATGGCCTGCAATTTCTTCGGCATCGATCTGCAGGTCTTCATGGTCAAGGTCAGCTATCACCAGAAACCGTACCGCCGCTCCCTCATGGAAATCTGGGGCGCCAAGGTCTTTGCCAGCCCTTCGGACCAGACCAATTACGGCCGCGAACTGCTGAAAAAAGACCCGGACAATCCCGGGAGCCTCGGCATCGCCATCAGCGAGGCCGTGGAAAAGGCGGCCACGGACCCCGATGCCCATTATGCCCTGGGGAGCGTGCTCAATCACGTCTGCATGCACCAGACCATTCTCGGCCTCGAGGCCAAGAAACAGATGGAAATCGCCGGAGAATACCCGGACGTGGTCATCGGCTGCGTGGGGGGCGGATCCAACTTCTCCGGCCTCGCCTTCCCCTTTGTGCCGGACAAGGCGGCAGGCAAGAAGGTGCGGCTCCTCGGCATAGAGCCCGCAAGCTGTCCGACCCTGACCAAAGGCCCCTATACCTTCGACTACGGGGATACCGCAAGGATGGCCCCGGTCGTCAAGATGTATACCCTCGGACACGACTTTGTCCCGCCGGGCATCCACGCCGGAGGTCTCCGCTACCATGGGGACGCCCCGCTCCTCTGCCAGCTCGTGAATGCCGGCGTGATCGAGGCCAGGGCCTACCCGCAGCTCACCTGCTTCGAGGCGGCGCTCATGTTCGCACGGTCCGAGGGGATCATTCCCGCGCCGGAGACTTCGCATGCCATACGCGGCGCCATTGACGAGGCGCTCGATGCCAAAAAACGCAATGAGAAACGGGTCATCCTGTTCAACTTCTCCGGACACGGGCACTTCGATATGAGCGCGTATGATGACTACCTCTCAGGGAAACTCACGGACTTCGCTTATCCAGAGGCCAAGATCAAGGCGGCCCTTGCGAACCTGCCGGAGGTCAAACTGTAAGTCATGTCAGTTGGGGTATATACAGAGGGAAGCCCCTTTCTCGACACAGAGGGGCTTCCCGTTTTTTGGCGCCCCTGAACTAAAAGATACGGCACAGTAAAAAGCTCCGGATGCAAGGCGTGCGAATTCTGAGGAATGAGGCGTACCTGGCCGCAGACGGACTTTTTACGAAGCCGTCATGAATTGAGGATGGACATGAAGAGAAAATACAAAGAAAGCATCCATGAGGACCGGGAGCTCCTGCGTACCCCTCCATTGAATGAAAGGGAGGACTTCACGAAAAAGGACCCATGGCGGGCGCTCCGGATCCTCGGCGAGGTGGTGGAAGGTTTCGAGAACCTTCACGAGATCCACGGCGCCGTGGCCATCTTCGGCTCGGCCCGGACAGAGGAGGCCCATCCGCACTATCAGGCAGCGCGCAAGACCGCCCGTCTCCTCTCGGAGAAGGGCTATCCCATCATCACCGGGGGCGGACCAGGCATCATGGCCGCGGCCAACCAGGGGGCACAGGAAGGAGGCGGCGCCTCCGTGGGGTGCAACATCGAACTCCCCTTTGAGCAGACCCCGAATCCCTACCAGGACATATCCCTGGATTTCCGGTATTTCTTCGTGCGCAAGCTCATGTTCGTGAAATACTCCACCGCCTTTGTCATCTTTCCCGGGGGATTCGGGACCCTGGATGAGCTCTTCGAATCCCTGACTCTGGCCCAGACCGACAAGATCGATCACTTCCCCATCGTCATCTATGACGGCGCATACTGGAAACCACTCATCGAATTCTTCAGGAGCACCCTTCTCGCAGAGAAGTGCATCACTCCAAAAGACCTGGGCCTGCTCCGGGTCTGCAAAACCCCTGAAGAAATCGTCAGTCATATTGTTGAATTCACCAAAAACCACATCAACCCCGGATAGGCCCGTGAACCCGCCATTTGCCAAAATCGCCGGCCGCGATTATACTTCTGAAAATCATGGAAGACATCGGAGAGAGGTTCCAGCAGGAGACCAAGTACGAAGCTGACAGGATCGGCGTCCGTTCCCTGGATTGGGGCCGGAAGCCTGAACCCTTCAAGGAATACGAAGCCCCCCTGGCGGTCGTGCCTCTCCCCAAACCCGACCTGTCAGGGGAACCGGGTTTGTGGAGCCTGCTGCTTCACAGAAGATCAAGAAGGGATTTTGACCCCGACAGGCCTCTCGGACTTGAACTGCTCTCCTCCCTGTTGTGGGCAACACAAGGGATCACGTCCGGCCATGGGAACCATCTTTGATGATGAAGCCAACCGCCTGATCGGGCTCGACGGCACCGAGGAGACCATCATCTACATGGCCGCCGCGGGCTGGACCAAAGCATTGGACAGCCAAACCGCATGATGATAAAAGGGCTCCGTAAGAAGAAGGGAAAAATCATGAAAAAAATAATTCTCATTACCTCGTGCCTTTGCGCATTTCTTTTTGCTGCAAACCCTGTCCTGACTCAAGGCGGAGAGAGGATATTTTCAAAGAATACCGCCGATAACCATAAAAAAGAATTGCTGGTCAGGATTACGGTGAGTGAAAGAGAGAAAATTCAGCAACTGATCAACCGGCATATTCCCATACAGGAGAGACATCGGGACTACATCATTGTCAGGGTCCAGGCGGATCAAATCCCGGTTATTGAATCTTTAGCCCTGAGATATGAAATCATACTCGATGATGCTTCAAGGGAAATAGAGCTGCTTGCCGAAACGGTTGACATCGCCGCTTTTCACAACTACCAGGACATGACTGATGAACTGGCACAGGTTGCCATAGACCATCCTGACATAACCTATCTCACTTCGTATGGCCAGAGCGTTCAGGGGAGGGAAATGTGGGCCATAAAAATCACGGACAACCCTGAGGCTGAAGAAGATGAGCCTGAGGTGCGGATTGTCGGAGCACACCATGGGGATGAACTGATGTCTGTGGAGATCCCCCTGGAAATGGTCCATTATCTCACTGACAATTATGGATCAGACCCCTATGTCACCTCCCTGGTCAACGAAAGGGAGATATGGATCGTTCCTCTTGTCAATCCCGATGGCAGGGAGGCATATTCCCGCTATAATGCAAACGGCTATGACCTCAACCGCAACTACGGCTACATGTGGGAGAGCGGCTGGAACGGAGGAACAGGGCCCTTCTCAGAGCCTGAAACAAAAGCCATAAGAGAGCTATCCGTAGAGAACAACTTTGTGCTTTCCCTTTCCTTCCATACAAGCGGTGATGTGATAAACTACGTATGGAATTACTCTCCGAACCCGACTCCTGATGAATCACTCATCAAGTATCTTTCCGAGGGCTATGGTTCCTATAACACCTACTGGGTGACCAATGGCTGGGACTGGTATGAGACGCACGGTGATACCAACGATTTCAGCTTCGGATGCCGCTCGGACATGGACTGGACCATTGAAGTTGCAAACTCCAATTTTACTGCGGTCTGGAACGCGAACAGGGACGCCATTCTTTATATGATAGATATGGCGGATATGGGTGTGAGAGGCGTCGTGACCGATGCCAGGACCGGCAACCCCCTTGAAGCCACAGTTGAAGTGGTTGGGATTCAATGGCCTTATTATACGGACCCTGCGCTCGGAGATTACCACAGGCCGTTGCTTCCGGGGACCTACGATCTCAAGTTTTCCGCAAACGGCTACATGCCGGCCATAGTCCGTCAAGTCATTGTTGGAGAAGGGTCGCCTACCGTGGTGAATGTTCCACTTAGAAAAGGTAAAACCTCAGGAGCATATAACGTTGTTTCATGCACGATAGCAGACCCTTACAATAGCCATAATAACGTGACTCAGCCCGTATGGTCCCTGGGGGCGCCCGACACCAAAGATGCCGCACTGGGCGTAGCAGGGAATATCGTGCTTGACATGGGAAGTAAAGCATTGATCCTGGACAAGAGCGGTGATGACCTGAAGGTCCATGAAGGCCAACCGGCAAACAATGAAGGCTACAGCGTTTATGGGAGTAACGGCTATTCAGGACCGTGGACGGCCATCGGGAACGGCAATGGAACTGCGTCATTCGACCTTGCAGGGACCGGCCTTTCAACTGTCCGCTATGTAAAAATTGTTGATGACGGAGACGGCAACCCCAATGAAAGCAGACCGGGATTCGATCTCAATGCCGTTGAGAATCTCCACTATCGTTAGCCGCAGGCATACCGGCTACCCCTTGACCGAGGGGAACTCCTGGGGACGAACTCCTGGGGACGGTTCTGAAAAACATGAACAAAAGCAATTGATTGCAGATCATTTATTTGCTAACAAGAATGGGAGGGCGGACGACAGGAGAGACAGGGAGCACAGGAGATGCCGAGAGCTGCCAGGATAAATTAAGGGGACACCATATCTAATGTTTAACGTATGGGCATGACACTTCCATATTTCCGTTGCAATTAGTCAGCCGTTTTCTGATATAATATTCACAAATAGTTAAAGGGCGGTAGTAATGGAATTCGAGTGGGATCCTAAAAAATCAAGCTCAAATTTGCGAAAACATAAGGTTTCCTTCGAAGAAGCATCAACTGCGCTGAGTGACCCTATGGCTGCAACAGGCACTGATCCCGACCATTCAATTGCTGAGTTTAGATACGTTACTTTTGGCATTTCAGAGCGTGGTAGATTGTTAGTGGTTGCTCACACCGAGCAAAGTGAGACTATTAGGATCATAAGCGCTCGCCTTGCGAGCAAAAGGGAGAGAAAAATTTATGAAGAAGGTTAAACAAACAGAGAACGACGAATTGCGTGCCGAATACAAACGTTCTGATTTCCATGGGGCTTTGGTGCGCGGGAAATATGCGAAACGTATAAGCGAGTCATCAAATGTCATTGTGCTAAAACCCGAAGTCTCTGAGGTTTTCCCAAACGAAGAAGCTGTTAATACTGCTCTCCTCTCCTTAATTAAACTTGCACAAAAAACAGCACGTCTATCAAGGCGATCCACCGGACGTGCCAAAAAGCTGCGCGTCGGTTAGCTTAACGTTAGATGATGCTGATGAAATGTTGAGACCTGATACTGATGATGCTTGACACTGCTGCTTAGGGATAGCTCACATCCGGCCGCCATCGATGGCCAGTTAGGAGGTGACGTATGAATCAGGCTCACCCCGGCACGCCGCGTAGCGATACTCCGCATGACGAGTACAAGAGCATTCGTGAAGAGATGCTGCAACTCTTCAACCGCGTGTTTGTGATTCTCGCAGCGGAGCTCGCTGCTTTTACGACTCTCACGGGAGTAAGTCGGCCGCGGACTTGGTCTCTGAGGTCCTCTCCGCGAGCGCGAAACCGCCTAACAGCGGGCTGGAGCCGTCGACGCCGCCGGAAACTTGAGCGTAGCGGCTCAGCCCTGTTCGTTGGGCTGAACTTGTGAAGCCCAACATGAATGGAGATCAGTGAACCGATGCGATCACTAAGTATTCTCACGCCGTTGAGGCAGGCATCCTGTTTTTCAGTATTATTTTTATTGGTCCAGGCAGGTTTTCGTTGGACAAAAGTTGTCTAAAAAGAAAGGCCATGCCGAACAAGACTGATGCTGCGGAGGAAAATTACGGGGGCCCGAAATACTTAATCAGGGCATCCGAAATTCCCGGATGGAGTTAGGTATCGGAACGGGACGGAGTGGAGGGGAGAACGGTTCATAACCTGCATACCGGCTACCCCTTGACCGTGAACCGGTCCGTGGCCTCATTATAGACCACCAGCACAAACCATATCGCCAGCAGACCGAGCGATACCGCCAGTGTCCAGAACCAGCTATGGAATTCCTTGGGCATGTAGAGAGTTACGCCCAGCTTGGTCATATAACTTCCCGGACGGGTCATATCGAGATGGAGCTGCAGGATGTCCCATTTTACCAGGAGGGCCTTCCACCATGAACCGGTCCAGGCAAAAAAGAAGACGGTGATCCAGAGTTTGATGTGCCCCTCGGCCGCCCGCCACAGGGAACCGCTGGCGCACCCCCCGGCCGCGATCATGCCGACTCCGAAGATGATGCCTCCCAACACGGAGCCGGTCCAGAAGACAGGGGTCAGGGCGTCATAGTAGGCGTGGGAGCCGTTGTAGATGAGCAGGGAGTTCCCCAGAATCCCGATCAGGAGCATCAGGATAGTGCCCTTGGTCATGGAACCATCCCCGATCATGAACGGGTCCCGAAAGGCCCGGGAAAAGCAGAATCGTGACCGGTGCAGCACAACGCCGAAGGCCGCACCAATCAGAAGCACACCGCCGAGAAACTTCACGCCTTCCTCAGAGGACGTGAGAAGACTTCCGCCCCAGAATATAACTGCAGCGTAAACCATGATCCCGAGAAAAGGCTTGTACGTCCCCGTGTTCGTGGTGGAGAATTTTTGGAGATTTTTCCGGCCCCACGGGATATGCGCCATCTCCCACAGCAGGATCCTGATCCCCAGGGCGGCCCCGATGATCATGCCGAACCACATGCCCCAGCCGGACATATTGAAGGAGGTGACGGGTGTGATGAATCCGCCCACATTACAGCCCATGGAGAGGGTTGCGCCGATTCCCATGAGGGTCCCGCCGATCACACCCTTCACCATCTCCAGAGGGGGCGGAACGCGGATGGAAAACTGTCTGGACATCAAAGCGGCCGCAAAGGCGCCGAAGAGGAGCCCGATGCTCATCAGGGAAGTGGAATTGCGAATCGGAGATTCAGGCGGATCGGAGATTCCCAGATGTTTCGAAAGACCGATCAGATAGTTGAACCAGTCTCCCCAGTTGGTAAGACCGCCCTGAACGCCCCAGGTCCGCCCCCAGGCAAAGATAAGGACGATCAGAAAACCCAGCAAGACGCCGGCCACGGTTCCAGACCATTCTTCGACGAATATCTGGTCATAATGATTTTTGAAAGCCTTTACCCAGTCCATATCCACCTCCTCAAACAAATACCCTTTAGCTGGTCACATCACATCTCTTGTTTATGGTTTGCGAGATGGATGTCATGACAGGCATGGCAGCTGTTGGATTCCTGATTTTCGGGATCCTGCCTGCACCTGCTTCCGAAAACCTGGGGCACGAAAAACTTCTCCCCGGTGACTTTACCGGTCAGAAACAACTTCCCCTGCTCCACCCGGACATGGGGCAGGATCTCCCCTTCGGATGTAAAGAGGGCGGCCTCTCCCGCGTTCCGGGAATAGGTCCTCATGATCCGCTGGATTTTGGGCGGCTCATCGGAGGTCAGTTCCCGGACCACCGGGGGCGCCTTCAGGGTCCCGTGGCAGTTATGACACCGGACCCGCTGCTGGGCAAGTTTGTCAACATATAGATAACCGTCTCCCATCACCTCATGGTCCGTATGGCAGTCTATGCAGTCGAGCTTGTATTCGCAGCGGGTGAAGAGGGTCATGGGGATATAGTAGTCCTGAAGGCGCAGGGCGTCACCGGAGAGACCTGCCGTACCCTTGAGATCGGTCCTTTCGTCAAACTTCATGGTCAACAGCGAATGGACCCCCCGGTTATGGCAATGATTGCACTGCGAATAGGGGATTTTCAGGGTCAGCCGGTGATAGGACCCGTGGCCGGGCTCGTCCCGCCGGATCGTGGGATCGCCGCCCCGGTAATAGGCTTCCTTGTCATAAAGATAGTGACAGGCGGAGCAGCCTGATGCCCTGGAAAGGTAGGGCTGTTCCGCTCCCCGGCTCCAGAGATGGCATTGGTCCACGCAATGCTCATGGAGCTGCGTGTCCACACGGTGCCCGGAAAAAGCATACCCGGCTCCAGCGGGATCCGTAGGGATCGTCTTTCCCTCTGAATCCTCCGGAAGGTCGGCCTCTTTGGTGTAAGGCAGGAGCTGCAAATCGGATACGGCCTTCTCCCTGTCCACGGGCTCTTTACCCTGGGTGTCAGAAACTCCATACAAGGGGCGAAGGCTTTTTTGGGCTCCGAAGCTGTAGCGTGGGTTGGCAATCTCCCCGGCCTTTGTGGCCATGATCGTGGTCTTTACCCGCTGGATATGATTTCTCTCCTCCAGGGAATCGCCTTTGTGGCAGGCCGTGCCGTCGGGCATAGTCCTGCCGCAGCTCTGGTCCGCAACTTGAAAATCCGAAGGGTTCCTTCCGCCGATCAGCCCCTGGTGTGCCGCCGGCAGGGTTACGGAAAGAGGGTCTCCGCCATGGCAGATGGCGCATCCGAAGGTCTCCACCGGATGGGAGTCGCTGACCGGTTCGATGCCGATATGGCACGAGGTACACCTTTCTTTTTTCCCGTCTTTCAGAACCATCTCCTGAAGGCCGGGAAGATCCCGCTTGAGTGCCCGGCGCTCTTCCTGAATCTGATCCCTTTCCTCACCTGAAAGGCCGCCCGCTTCTTTGGCTTGAAGCTCATGCAGCCTCCGGCTCCTGTATATCTCCTGATAGATCTTGTACGGTTTGTTCCCTTCCTGTACCAGTGCCCACAAAACCGTGAGCAGAAGAAGGGCCGCGAGAATCAACAGGGATTCAGGGTACCGGTTCATGGACTCACCTGGAAAGATTCAAAAATGTCATAAGAGCGATAAAGAACAGAACCAGTAAAAAAAATGCAACCGTCAGAAGCCTTGGCTTGAGGGGCGCCGGCTCCTCCCCGGCCTCCCCGCCATGGAAGAACGGCAGCGCCAGGAGAAGCAGGAATAGACTTGAGGGGATCAGCACTCCGGCCGCAAGAGGCGGGAGATGACGGAGGAGTTCCTGCACCCAGGCGAAAATCCATGGGGCGCTGACATGGGGCGGCGTGTTCATGGGGTCGGCCATCTCACCAAGGGGCGCGGGCATGAACAGGGCGAGGAGCATCAGGACCACCGAAGCAGTTAGCATGGATAGAACTTCCATCCTGACCAGGATGTCCCTGGAGAAGTATTGCGGTGCTTCCTGTTCTTTCTTTTGTTCCATTTCCTTCTTCCTATTTCCTAATTACAGGCGTCTGTCTTCCGCTTGCCCCGTTAGACGTTTACGTCTAATGGGGTCACAGCGCCCTTCCCGCCCAACCCAGTTTGCTGACCTTCCAGAAATGATAGATCATAAAGCAGACAACCGCGATGGGAAGCACCACGCAGTGCCAGAGATAGATCCGCTGTATGGAACCCTGCCCGTAGGTGGACGTCCCGGTCAGGACCCGGTGCAGCGCCTCGCCCAGATAGGGGATCTCCTTGACGACTCCCAGGGCCACGAACCCCGCCCAGAAGGTCTCCCGGTCGAAACGGAGAAGGTATCCGCTGAAATCCATGATGACTGCCAGGGCCAGCATGACCATCCCCACAACCCAGATCCACTGCCTGGCCCCCTGGTAGGAACCGGTGAGGACCACACGGATCATATGGAAAAGGATCAGGATAACCATCCCCTGCCCCCCCCAGTAGTGAAGATTCCGGATCAGGTTACCGTACGGTACTAATTCGGATATCTCCCGGACCGAAAGGTATGGAGAGCCGTCTCCGGGACGATAATAAAACATCAGCAGAATGCCGGTCACCAGGAGAACAAGAAAAAAATAAAAGGAAAGCCCTCCCATACAGAACGTGAAGGTGAGCCGAATACGCTCTCTGGAAATCAGAGGAGGATGGAGATGAAGAAGGAAGGCGGCGATGCCGCTGTGATCTTTTTTCCTGAATCGAAAAATATTGCTGACCTCCATGGATTATGCAGGCAGATCTCTTTATATGCCGTCCGGAGGGAGCCGATCGGGGAGTCGCAGTCCAGCCCGGAGATGGCCGCCTCGCCGGTTTCTTATCCTTGAGTGAGCCTGAAATCATCAGGAACAGCCTTTAAAACATCCGCAATTATTTCATTCTTCATGTTCTTTGTCAAGAGAACGTGCTGCAGGGGTTTCCCGGCCGGGCCGGAAATAAGATGCCCTGAGCGTTCAAAACGGCTGCCATGACAGGGGCATTCAAAGTATTCCTTCTCCTGGATCCAGCGGAAACCGCATCCCAGGTGGGGACAGCTCCCTTTCAGGGCGTAGATCCCGTTCTGATCGTGTACCACAAAGATACTTCGCTTCCTGACCACAGATCCCCTGGGGAACTCATCCCAGAGGCCCGCCATGAACCGGGTGGGCTCTCTCTCCTCCCGTCCTGCGGAAAGAAAAGCCTGAATGATCCGGGCAAAGCCGAGCACCGAGAGCAGAGATACGGAGAGGGTCCCCCATCTCAGGAACCCCCTCCGGTCAAAACAGGTTCCCCGCCCCACGGGAAGAGCATGATTGAAGGAATTCTGAGGGGTGATTCTTTCAATGTTTTGCTGCAGGCTCTCCCGTGGAGCTGGGATCCCTCCGGACATCCTGTCTGTCTGGCAGCGATAATCTCTGTTCATGGGTCTCTCTCGGGCCGGCCGGGGAAAAACCTATTCGATCATCCCAGAAAGCTGGCCGCCATAAGTGACCACGTACCGGAGGAGGAATCCTCCGATGATGATCAGAACACTGCTGGTCACCCCCAGCACGGGGTTCCAGTGCGTCTGGGCCTTTTTCATGAAATTGGGAGACATCTCGAAAAGCTCGATTGCGAGCGGGACCAGGAGGCCGCAGAGAACGGTCCCGACCCAGAAGACCACCGTGTACGGTCCTCCCAGGATCACGAAGATCGACTCCCGGATGCTCAAGGCCGAGAGCTGGCTGTGGAGAATGATCGGAATAATGATAAAAATCTCGATGGTGATCAGGACGATATCAAAGGAGAGCAAAAACTTGTGTTCATGGCTCTTGGTCGACTCCGGGGACCGCATGGGATTCAGCGAACAGATTAAAAGCAGGGTCGCAACACCTGTGGAGAGCGCCGAGAAGAGAAAGAGTTCGGCCAGAAGGGGCGTGTTCCAGAAAGGCCGCGCCGGAATGGCCCCGAGAAGGATGCCCGTGTAGATGCCTACGCCCAGGGCGATGGGAAGCCCGACCAGCCCGGTTGCGCCCCGGATCCGGGCCTCAAAGGGGAGCTTCACAATCTTCCACTGCTCCGGGAAGAAGGTGTAAGCCCGGATACTGCTGATCACGATAAAGATAGCCAGGAGCCACGACCCGATGGACATGGGGGACGTCCACTGGACCGTCCGGTAGAGATTGTAGAAATGGAACGGCCTCCCAAGGTCCAGAAGCAGGATGGCACACCCCACCGATACGGGGATCGGAGAGATAAACGACCCCATCCGGACGATATTCTTGTAGCGCTCGGGGTCGGCGTACGCGGCAAAGACCGACGTTACAAACGTACCGGCGCTCATCCCGGCCAGGAACAGGTAAAAGACAACCAGCTGGCCCCATTCGATCACATGGTTTTCCATCTTTGTCACCTCCCATAGGCGCCGGCCGCGAAGCCTGCCGGCGCAAGATCAGATGATCAGTAGATATAAAAGATCGCAGGCCCTGAACCTGCGGACGAAAGTTTCACATGGTGCTCGTTCATGGCCAGGAGCTTGGAGACATCGCTGTTGGGATCATTGATATCACCGAAGGTCCTGGCGCCGGTCATGCAGGTGTGAACACAGGAGGTGTCCAGGCCGGCTTCTATCCTGTGGACACAGAACGTGCACTTGTCCACCACGCCTTTTTCCTCATCGAAGTAGCGCGCATTGTACGGGCAGGCCATCATGCAGTATTTGCACCCGATGCACCGGTCCTTGTCCACAAGGACGATCCCGTCCTCCCGCTTGTACGTAGCCCGCGTTGGGCAGACACGTTCGCACGGCGGGTTATCGCAGTGCATGCAGTTCCCCGGCTCAAAGCTCATCCCCAAGTCCGGGTAAACCCCATTGGGGCCTTTCTGATGCACCCAGTTCCGGGAATGTGCCACCGGGACATTGTTCTCCGCCATGCAGCCGACCATGCAGGCCTTGCAGTCTATGCACTTGGATATCTCGATGACGAAGGCGTACCGTTTTTTGTTCTTCGTGCTCATGATTCGACTCCCTCTCCTCCGCTAAGCCGGTACCTTGTATACCGACACCATGGTTTGGGAAAGCGCCTGGGAACCGCTGACCGGGTCGGTCAGGCTCTCATGGATCTCCGAAGAGAGCGCCCCCTTGGCATAGGTGGTGCGAAGACCCTTGGAACGATGGCCGTAACCGAAGATGGTCCAGACGCAGTCCGGACGGATCCCCTCGGTGACCTTGGCCTTGATGGCGATGCGGCCGATTTTGCTCTCCACGTAGACCAGGTCCCCATCCTGGATCCCCCGGACACCCGCTGCAGAAGGGTGGATCCAGAGAAGATTTTCCGGGACGTGCTTGCTGAGCCACTGGTTGTTCTGGGTGGACGACTGCGTCATCTGGGCCACTTTGCCGGTCAGGAGATAGAACTTCCCGTCGCCCGGCCCGGCGATCTCCTTCCATTTTGGCACGGCATCGTAACCCACCTGGGAGAGTGTCTCCGAAGCGATTTCGATCTTTCCGCTTGCCGTCTGGAGCGCGACCTCGGACGGGTGCCCTGGTTTCTCCTCCGGCCCGGACGTGACTTCGTAGAACCCTGTCTTTTTCATCTCCTCCAGGGTGATATTCAATGGTTTGAGCTGGGCATTGAGATAGGCCTCTTCATCCTTGTAATTGAAGAACTCGTGAAGCCCGAGCCGTTCTCCGAGGAGTTTGAAGATCTCCAGGGCGGACTTGGTGTCATACATGGGCGGAATCACGGGCTGCCTCAGGAAAACCTTGTTGCCGGCAACACTCAATGGATCGTAACGCTCCAGGTAGGTGGACTCCGGCAGAATCACGTCCGCATAGTAGGCCGTATCATTGGGCAGGATGTCGATCACCGCGATCAGGTCGAGTTTTTTGAAGGCCTCCAGGGTCCTGGCACGGTCCGAAAGCGACATCAGCGGATTCTGGCGGAAGATGAGCCATCCCTTGGCCTGGTAGGGCTTGCCCCACAGGATCGCGTCCCGCATCTCCTGAAACACACCCAGCTTCAGCGGGACCAGGGGATACTTCAACGGGACCCCGTCGAGCCGGAGCGAGGCCACCCGGGGATAGGGCGGCTGCGGAATGGAGCCGAGTTCAATTCCTCCGCCGTCTCCGCCGCCTGCGGGATGAAGGCCTCCGGGCTGGTTCCAGTTCCCAACAAGCGCATTGAGTATGGCGATGGACCGTTCGATCTGGAAGGAGTTCAGGGTATTGGACGTCCGCCAGTTCGGATGGGCGAATGCCCGCGGGGCCGCAGCCGCAAAGTCTCTCGCCACTTTATAGATCTGGGCTGCCGGAATGTCGCTCTTCTTCTCCGCCCATTCCGGTGTATAGGGCGCGGTCTCCCGGACCAGTTCCTCGAAACCCACGGTGTTCTTATCGATAAACTCCTTGTCGTAGAGTTCTTCGCGGATAATGACGTTGTTGACCGCCAGGAAAAACGCCAGGTCCCCGCCCGGCCGGACCGGGAGCCAGGCCGAGGCCTTGGCCGCGGTCTTTGTGAACCGGGGATCGAGCACCACGACCTTGGCCCCGCTATGGATGGCCGCAATCAGGTCCTGGGTTTCCGAGTTGGCAATCCCGTCCAGAAGATTTCTTCCGTTGTAGATGATGTAGCGCGTATTCGCATAGTCCCCAACCACGTCCGATGTGCCGTAGGTCATGGTGAACCCCATGACCATGGCATTGAAGCAGAGGCTCCTCTGGGTCCCGTAGTTGGGTGTGCCGTACGCCTGCATCAGGTTCTCAAACTGGAGCTGGGCCAGGTTGTGGGTGGAGCTCATGACCATGGCCTGAGGGCCGTAACTGGCCTTGATCTTTTCCATGGCGCTGGCGATGTAATCGAGGGCCTCGTCCCAGGATGCCTTGCGGAACCGGCCCGATCCCCGTTCCCCCACCCGCATCATCGGGGACTTGAGACGGTCCGGGTCATAAAGGGCCATGATACCGGCATTCCCCTTGGGGCAGAGTTTGCCCCGGGAGTTGGGGTGGTCCGGGTTCCCTTCGAGCTTGACCACTACGCCGTCCCGGACCTTGGCCTTGAGGCCGCAGCGCCAGACGCACATTTCGCAGACCGTGGGGATCTCATGCAGGTAGCCGCTCACCTCATCGGCCGTCTCCTTGGCCGCAATGGCCAGGGACCGGAACCCGGCCAGGCGGGACACCGCAACTCCGGCCGCAATCGACCCCGCGCTGACCCCGAGAAACCGGCGGCGGGAAAGGCCCTGCCATGGATTCTGATTATCACGCTTGAGCGATTTCATCGTGCATCACCTCCTGGAACGGATCGAGTTTTCCCGGGTTCAGGTTCCTGTTCTCGATGGCCGTGAAGTTCTTCATCAGCCTGGCCATGACCCGGTAGAAATGAATCTTGCTGTGAGACTGAACCCTAAAGCAAAAGTCCGGGACCCATGTCATGATATGTTTTTCATAGAATTCCCGCTGTTTTCTCCGGAGCACCGGCACCGCATCAGGGCTTCCGGCCTGCGCCGCGCTTTCAGCCAGGCAGAGAAAACCAAGGTACTCGAGCTGTGAGACGATATGGTCCGGCAGTTCACCCTCGTCTCGGACCGTGAGTCCGTCGCTGCGGTAGAGAAAGAGGCATTCCATGGCGGCCCTGCCCATCATCCGCTTTTCCCGGTAGTAGGACTCGTAGGGCGGGACCCGGAGAGTGGGGAAGGCGTTAATAAAGAGCCGCGTGTATTCTTCATCCAGGTCCACCACAAACTCCAGGCGCTCCCGTTCTTCAGGCGCCGGCGGCGACAGACTCCTCAACTGATCCAGAAGATCGGTCGGAAGACAGCAGCCTGCGCTGCTTTCACAGCATTCCTTCAGTATCCCATTGATCCGCCTGGCGAGTCTTCCATACAGGATCTCCATGGCCAGGTCCCTCCCCGGTCTCGAGAAAGCCGATGAAAGGATTTCGTAGATTGCGATACGTGCATCCAGGTCACTCATCACGCTCCTCCTAAAGGTGCTTCAGCCGGAAAAAGTAGAAAAGCAGGAACGTAAATGTGGAGAAGAAGAGGATGAAGCTCCATGGATTCACGTTCCACAGATCCGGGATCACCGCCGCGCCGAAATCCGCAATCTTGGAGACCTTGGGGAAGATCTGCTGATAGGTGGATGCATAGATCCCGCCCCCCACGATGAAGCCGATCACGCCCGGAATCAGGTAATCCAACCGTCCAGCGCCGCCGCCGGCGACGCAGGTCCCGGGTCAAAAGCCCCCCAGGGCCATGCCGACCCCGAAGATGGCACCGCCCAAAAGGTTCCCCACTACATAGGTGTTGGGGACATTTGAAATCACATAGAGGCCGAGGTCCCGCATGAGGTAGACAATGGACATGGCCACCACCAGGGTCGTCAGCATATACTTGAGCACGGTGAAATCCTTGAACCGGAACTGGTTCACGATCGTGTCGTACTGCGTGAGCCGCGCCTTGTTCAGGAGGAACCCGAACAAGAAACCGAAGATCACCGCCGAAAGCAATCCGTTCATAATCAGTACCTCCCTCTGTAGAGAATCAGCGTGGTCAGAATACCCGACCCGAAGAGTCCGGCGGTGAAGATCAGTCCCGCCGGCGCCAGCAGCATGGTCCCGGAGATTGCAAGACCGCTGGTGCATCCCCCGGCCATGCTCGCCCCGTACTGCACGATAATCCCCGCACAAAAAGCCAGCGCCCACCGCTTCCACCTGGCCGGCCCGAAGATCTCCTGCCACTGGGACGTGGCATGGCTGAACCGGAAGGTCCCCGACAGCAGCGACGAGACCATGGCCCCGGCAAAGACCCCGGCCAGGAGAATTAGCTGCCAGTTGACTCCAAGCTTCCAGATGTATTTGAAGAACATGTTATCCGCAAGCTTCGGCGCGATGGCTTGCTCGATCAGCCCCGCCAGATTCAGAAAGCTTCCCGAAGACCCCATCAGGTTTCCAGTAAGCACAGGGGCTAGCCCGACCACCACCCCGAAGATGGCGCCCGCCACATAGGGGTTCCAGGCTTCCTTTTTCAATTGTTTTAAGATCCAGCCCATAGTCTTGCCTCCTTATACTGCAATGATCTCAATCCCCATCGGATCAGGCCATCCCCTTGTCCATGGCGCCCTTGTGCATGGAGAACCGCTTGCGAAGACGCCCGTCACGGCTGGGGGACGGCCCCTCCGGCCGGAACAGCCAGTGAAGAAAGGGAAACCCCATGGCCGTAACCAGGGTCAGGGTAATCAGGATCCAGTCCCCCAGGGTTATGGACAGACCCATACCCTTCCGGCCGGCCGTGAGCAGCAGATTGTAATCAATCAAATCCTCTTTGCTAACCGATGCGGGATCAGGGGTCGGGTGGGGAATGGCGTAGGCCTGTTTCTCCGAGCCCTTGGCCTGGTCCGCTGCAATCCCTTCAGTCCCGGTTCCTTGCCCTGCCGCCAGGGATTTGTCCGGGCCTGAACTTCCCGCTCCGGGTCCGGCTTTGGGCTTGATCACGGCCCCGTACCCGGTCGAACGTTTTTCAAAATCGTCCGGATGGCAGGCCGCACAGCTCTGTTCCAGGTTGGCCAGCGGCTTGACCATCCCCTTATGCGCCTCGGCCTTGGCGGCCGCGGCCGTATTCCCGGAGTGGCAGAAAACGCAGAAGTCGCCGAAGGCATGCTGTGTGTGCCATGCACCGCTTGTGTTCACCTTTTTCTCGCCCTTGATTTCATGGCAGTTCTTGCACGATGAAGCCGCAGCCCCGCAGGCCCCTTCAGAAATTCCGGGATAGACCCAGAGAGCCGCCATGGCCATCAAAAAGATCGAAAACAGAATCTTTGGACCATTCAACTTCCCCATTTCCATAAGGCTTCCCTCCCATTTTTGAGTTAAACATTTTGCATCTCTTTTATAGAACTGTTCTCTCACGCACTCGGCAGTACCGAGCCGTTATCCCGGGAAACATCAAAATCTTTTTCAGAAGTTCATCACCCCTTGGAACGTGAAGCAAAAGGCCGAAGCCCTCACGCTTTTAAGATGCAAAAACAATGCCAAAGCATTCATTGTTAAGAATATGCTGATAAGCATATGTATTTCTTTACCTATTCCCTTCCCTGACCGGCATAACTAAGGAGAATAAAAAGACCAGGAAATACCATTTTTGAGAAACCCCTTATCAAAAATGATAAAAAAGAGGCCGATAATCTCTTCACCTCGCTCGCCCCGGTATTTGATTATGACAGGATACATGGTATACTTGCGGAACTAAAAAAACATGCGTATAAAAGAAATCTGCTGCCGTTCTGCAGCCGTAAGACCCGAGAGCATTATCCGGTTTGCACAACAGCCTGTTTACAGGGCCATAACTCCCTGAGGCCCCGGCCATGCTGTGCCGGGATATCCTGAGCCCATTATGCAGAAAAGAATTATCATCTCCATAACGTTGAGCATTCTGATCATCCTGATCAGCCTCGGTATTATCAGCACCATCAGCGTCAATGACAGCATTCAGCGATCCCTGGAAAGCCGTCTCACTCTGGCCAACATTATCGGGAAATATATTGACTATATGCTTGAGAGCAACCTCCGAAGGCTTCAGGATATTTCCATATCCGGAAGAATAGATTTTGAAGACGATGATTGGGACCCGGAGAAAAAGGCGATCAAGACGGCCTATGAATATTCCATCTTCACGGACAGAATCTTCCTCCTCGACATCTACGGGAATGTGGTGCTGACCTATCCCCATCAGGAAGGCGGCAATATCAATCTCCTGAGCATCCCCTATGTCAGCAAGACCCTTTCAGACAAAAGGCCCTATGTCTCCGATGTCTATACCATGGAACCCACCCAGAGGAAGGTCATTTTTGCCCTGGTACCCCTGAAAAACAAGAACGGGGATTTCATCGGCGTTGCCGGAGGAGAGATCAATCCCACGAATTACCTTTTTACCCAGGTCCTGAAATCCGTTCCCGCTGATGTCAGTACGGTGATCGAGCTCGTAGACAGTCATGGTATTATTATCTCGTCCAACAAACAGGAACGGATTCTGACCTGCAGCGACCACAACATGTTCCTGGGCAACCTGATCGCTGAGAAAAAGAGTTCCGTGGGTGTATGCCATCGGTGTCATACCGAAGAAGAGCGTCATGAAGAGAAAACCCAGGACATACTGGCCTTCGCCCCTTTATCCCTCGCTTCGTGGGGGATCACCATTCGAGAACCGCAGGAAATCGTCTTCGCTCCTTCCACCCTTTTGAAGAAGGGCTTCTTCAGTCTCAGCCTGATCGCCATCGGCACCGCTTTGCTCCTCGCCATCGGCCTCAGCAGAAGCATCGTCAAACCCTTGAAGGCCCTGACCGAGGCCGCCCGCAGGATCGGCAAAGGGAACCTCTCGGAACCCATCGAGGCGGTCGGCAAGGACGAAGTCGGGATGCTCGCCCATGGATTCGACAGAATGAGAGTCAAGCTTGCCGAGTCCCATGAGAGTATTCAGCGGCAGAATCTTGAACTGGAAAAGCGGGTACTGGAACGGACCAAGGACCTTGCGGAAAGCCGTGAAAAGCTTTCGGTCCTGCTGCGCAGGGTCATTACGGCCGAGGAAGAGGAACGCAAACGCATTGCCAGAGAACTTCACGACGACACAAGCCAGTCATTAAACGCGATTCTTATGTCTCTGGATGCGTTTCAGCAGTCCCTGGAAAAGAACAAAGACGTCCCGCAGAAACTCAAGCGGCTGAGAGAACAATGTGTCCTCTCTCTTCAAGGCATCCATACCATCATCAAGGATCTTCGTCCACCCATACTGGACGACCTCGGATTTGATTCCGCCGTGCGCTGGATCCTCGAACGGCACCTCAGCGGGAAAGGAATACACTATTCCCTGGACATCGAGGGAAGCTGCGATCAGCTTGAGAAACGTCCTGAACTGGCACTGGATTGCAGCCAGATGGAACTCCTTCTTTTCCGGGTCATCCAGGAAGCCGTGATTAATATCGCCAAGCATGCCCAGGCCAAAAATGTTTTTGTTCAGATGTGCTTTTGCGAATCCTTCGTGGAGATCGAGATAGAAGACGACGGAAAAGGCTTTGATGTGCAGAACATAAGCCGCTCGGTCATGTCCGGGGATAGACACGGCGGGTTCGGGATACTGGGGATGCAGGAACGCGTGGCGCTCATAGACGGCAAGATGACCCTCTGCTCCCAGCCCGACAAAGGAACACAACTGACGGTGTTTGTGCCGATTTAACTTTTTCCTTGACCCTTTGTAAAAACTTGGATAGGTTGACCGGAGAAACAGTACCACACCGTCAGGTTGAAAAGAGGTCAGGACAGGCCATGCCGAAGATCAGAATCGTGATTGCAGACGACCATGCCCTGGTGCGGGAGGGGATCACAGCCCTGTTGAGTTTCCATGAAGATATCGAGATCCTGGGCGAGGCAGCCGACGGTAAGGAGGCCATCGAGAAGGCTGAAAAACTCAAACCCGACATCATCCTGATGGACATTGCCATGCCCGGCCTGGGCGGCATGGAAGCAACCATCGAAATCAGGAAGTCCTGCCCGGATACCCGGATCCTGATTCTCAGTCAGTATGACGACCGGGAATACGTGAGCCGGCTCCTGAAGGCAGGGGTCTCGGGATATATCCTGAAGCACGCCGTGGGCACGGACCTCATCTCCGCCATTCGATCCGTGGCACGGGGAGATCGCTACCTGCACCCGTCCATCACATCCAGCGTGATCGACGGTTATCTCGGGAAAGGCGAGGTCCAGGTGGAGGACCCTTACGAGAAACTGACCGACCGGGAAAAACAGGTGCTCAAGGTCATCGGAGAGGGATACAGCCACAAAGAGATTGCGGATCTTCTCAACATCAGCGTCAAGACCGTGATCGCCCACCAGACAAACCTATCGGAGAAGCTCGGGATCCATTCACGAACCTCTCTGATGAAGTTCGCTATCCAGAAAGGGCTGGTCAAATAGGGGGATGAGATGATCCTCTGCCGCTTCATTCGGACCGGCGCTCTTCCTTAGTGCTCCGGTTTCTTCTCATGAGAGTCTTGAAGTATTTGCTGACGGGACGCCCCTTCCATGCGGGCGAGTTCAAGCGGGTGTTCCCTCGCCATCCTTTCACGCGAGATCATCCCCGTAAAGATACTGGTATCGATAGGAAAGACGTCCGGACTGAATAGGGCATTATAAATGTGCCATATAGCGATGATGATAAAGATCAAGGTTGCCTGATGGGTATGCATGGACTTGGCGGCCGGGACAATCTCTCCGGGCAGAAAATGGGTCGCCTGTATGGGGAACCAGAGAATCAGCCCGGAGACAATCATCAGGAATGCCCCAATCAGGATGCCCCAGTATTCAAATTTCTGCTTGAAGTCGTAACGGTCGAACTGGGCAGGGGTTTTCTCCAGACCAACATAGTATTTCAAATTGTGTACGGCATTGGTAAAATCATTCCTGTTGATCATCATCGAAAGCTGCCATCTCCTGAACAGAACGCCCGTCATGGCAATGAACACGTGTACGAAGGTCAGTATCAGGAAGGCGACCCCCATATAACGGTGCAGCAGGCGCACATTATCTATGCCTCCCAACTCCAGGATCAGCCACTGAGAAAGGTTGAGCACGTAATATTTCTGGGACAGGCCCGTCACCACCAGAATCCCTACGATGATGATCGCAAACCAGTGTTCGACAACCCGTATCGTACGGAACCTTCTGATTTTTCTTTCTTTATCCGGCCCGCTGGACAACATCCTATCCTCCATCATCTGTTTACCGCATAACGCCAGATGTGCAAAAAGATCTGCAGAAACAGCCCGAGCAGCAAAACAGGCAGAAAAATCCTGTATGCCATATCCACAAGAAATACCAGGGGAGTCCTCGACAAGCTCGGCTTGTAATGTGAAAGCCACGCGTCCTGAAATTTTTCCGTGGCGTCGTGGTGGCATTTCTGGCACCGCTTCAGTAAATTTTCCTTGACCACGGCCGCGGGTGTATCGCGGGTGCTGCTGATATTGTGTATGCCGTGGCAGTCCGTGCAGACGGCGATCGGCCTTGCCGGCTTGGACAGGGCCTCTCTCTGCTTCTTGTAAAGCCCCAGCGTCATCCCGTGAAAATCCGACAGGTAGGTTTTGACCACATCCGTGGAGAGCCCGTACTTGCCCACAATGGCCTTGTTGGCATGACAGTTGCTGCACATATCCGGAATTCTCTCGTGGAATTCCAGGGTCAGGGGGTTCTTGATGTTATGGACCTTGTGGCAGTCAATGCACACAGGCACATCCTTGTTCTGTTCATTGAAAAGCGCCTTCCCGTGAACGCTCCTGGCATAGGTATCGTAAATATCGGGATGGCACTTCCGGCACCTTGACACACTGAAGTTCTTCTCATCCCTCACATAGGCGGCCGCATGTGATCCGTGACAGTCCGTGCAGATCGGCGTACGCAGGTCCCCCTGCGACTGCTTGCTGTGATGAATGCTCTCCATGGTCTGGGTATATTTGTCAAAATGGCATCGCTGACAGATCTCTGCAGAGGCGATGGAATAGTCCCTTCTTGTCCTGAAATTTCTCTGAGGGTGCTCCTCGGACGAGAAACCATAGTGGCAGTCCGAACAACCGAGTTTGCTGTGCGCAGAGGCCGACAAATCGGATCGATCAACATCCAGGGCCATGTCCGAACCGTCCTTGAACTGAAGCTTCATATGATGCTGATGACAGCTCAGGCAGTACTGCGTTTCATTCGCGGTGAGCCTGCCGCCGGAAATAACCGCGACGGCATGGGCGGTATGGCAATCCGTGCAGAGGGGGACATCGCCTTGCTGTTCCTGCTGAAAGAGGTTGGCATGAATGGTTTTTTTCATGACCTCTTCGTCCTTGTGGCATTGCCGGCAGACCAGAGTGGACTGTATCCTGAATTGTTTCCTGCTCCTGAATCGTCTGACGGGGTGATTATCCCCGGAAAAATCGTGATGGCATGCCGGACAGGAGAGGGCACGATGAACAGATGCCCTAAATTTCTCTCCATCGACGTAGGCTTCTATGGATTCCCCGTTCTCGAACTTCTTGACAATTCCCCGCTGGGCATGACACACCATGCATTTCCCGACAGTATCCGGGACTGCCGCATTTTCTGCAGAGGCCCGGCCCGATGCAAAGAGCACCATGCCCAGGAGGAACACTGCGAATGATAGGATTGCCTGCTTCATGATTTTATATTACACATCCGAATAGTTTTTTTCAAGCTACTTAAAGCCCTGATCCTGATAGATCACCGGCATCCGAACCAGAATCCAGCGGAAAACCAGTATGTGAAGGGTGAAAATCGACAGGACCACCGCTGTCTCCTGCCAGTGAGGTATGATATCATGGATATGATCCGGAAGCTTCCAGTTGAAGGCCACCATGGAGACATTGATCCGGTTCAGGATAACGCCGATGACCGCGTGAAAACCACCGAACCGGACAAGCCCCACGCTTGCTTTCTTCACCCCGACCGCCAGGATCAGCGCGGGCAGGAGCACAAACCCCAATATTTCCACAAGGTACCAATGGCCATAGGGAGTGCCAAGGAGCCCCCAGGCATCGCCGTGGGCCAGCGAGACCAGCTTCAGGGCCAGGTAAACCAGGATCCCGATACTCGTTCCTTTCCCAAGGCCGATGGTCAGCTCGTTCAGGTTTCCAAGAAAATGATCATCGGCTCTCTTCTTCAGGAAAACGGCCGACAGGGTGCTGACCACGATCACCATCCCAAGCGCCGCATAGATGCTGGAGGCCAGAAATAACGTCGGCAGATACGAAGTGTACCAGAGCGGGTGCATCTTGGCCGGGGCAAGCAGGAACAGCGCACCGAGAGCGGATTGGTGCAGCGTGGATAGGATGATCCCGGCGATGGTCATAGCGATGGTGATCATGACGGCCCACTTGCGCGTTCTCCCTGCCTCAAGCCACTCGAGGATGGCCGGACTGAATTCAAGAAACTGCACCGTCAGGTAGGTCGCCACATGCCAGGCCACCAGAAACAGGACCGATGCGGTGCCGAATCCCACGAACATGGGATAGTAGATCCGCCATGGCCGGCCCAGGTCTGTCATCAGATAGATCACGGCAAAGAAATACCCGAGGAAACCAGCGAGAACCGCGAGCCGCACCAGGGGCTTGTATCGTTTAAAACCGAAGATGTAATAGGCCGTGGCCATGACAAAGCCGGTGGCGGAAAGCGGGACCCCTGCAAAGAGCCCCCAGCCGAGAAACAACCCCCATGGATACTCGTTGGATGCGTCCGTGACGACCTCGAGCCCATGGATATAACGGAGCCCCATCAGGGGAAGGCCCACGCTGAGGATGATGGCCGCCGCAACATTAAAAGGCGTGATCATTTGCCTCATATATTCGGGCCACGTCATCCCCATCAGCAATTTATTCAGGAACCAGGCCTGGAAGTCATCTCGTTTAGTGATCGTTGTATTATGATTCATTTTTCTTTTCCCCCCTCTTTGGATTGATGCTGCATCTCTTCCCTGGTGTACGCCTCATGATGGCGGGAGGCGGCATAGATGCTCCCGAAGAGGGCCGGCCAGACCGTAAAGACCACCGGCACGGACGAGAGGAACCCCTTTACCTCCTCAACCATGGGTTTCTCAGGGAGATCGGTTGAAAAACCGAGCTGCTCAAAGGGAACGCCGGAGATGTAGAGCCAGCCGGTCCCGCCGGCCTCCCTCTCGCCGTAAATATGGTCTATATAGCGCTCCGGGTCCTTCGCTATCTTTTCAGCCGCCAGCTTGAGGAGATCGCTTCTCTTCCCGAATGTCACGGACTGCGTGGGACAGGCCTCGGCGCAGCCGGGAATCTTTCCCTCTCTGATCCGGTCATAGCACATGACGCACTTCACGATCCTGGGCTCAAAAGCGCTCGCATAATCATAGGCCGGCACATAGAAGGGGCAGGCGATCATGCAATACCGGCAGCCGAAACAAAGATTTTCATTGTACAGCACCGGGCCTTCCGGTGTCTTGGTGTAGGCATGAATCGGACAGGCTGAGGCACAGGCCGGCTCATTGCAGTGATTGCATTGTACCTTGCGGTAAATCGGCTTGCCCGGATCCCCGGTATTCTCGTAGCGGTTGACCACGGTGTAGGCGTGGGCCGTGGGCCGTCTCTGCGTGTCGAAGACCGACTTGTCGTCAAACGGCACCTCAGGCTGCGGCAGATGATTCACCTCGTTGCAGGCCTTTTCGCAGGAACGGCAGCCCACGCATTCGGTGAAATCGGTCAACATCCCGTAACGGTCGGGCCATCCATGAAATTCCCCGGAGGCAAGGGCACTGGTGTACGGACCGAGAACTGCTGATCCCGTGAGCACAGATACTGTCTTCAAAAATTGTCTGCGATCTAAACTCATGGCCTTATCCTTTCTTTTTGGCATGACATTTCATGGAACAACTCAGCGGGTCCAAACCCACATCCCCCATATCCCTGTGACACTGGAAACAGGTGCGGTGGTACGCCGCCTTCAGCCCCGGGAAACCCGGCTGGGCCGGATCAATGGCCGCATGGCAGCTCCTGCACGCAATGAAACCGGTTTTTGCGGATCTCCTGAAATCCGTTGCCGTGATGGAATGGCACTCGGTGCACGTCACCTCTTTTGCTGAAGGGTGCTCATGGTGGCATTGGGAACAGTGTTCTGCAACGGAGGTGTGCATGTCGTGATTGAAATTCACAGGCTCATAGATCCGGCTGAGAGAGTCAAGCAGAATGGTCCCCGGCGCGCTCACGCCCGAAGGCGCAGCCGGTCCGGCACCTGCATTTGAATCACTCCCCGCACATAATGGTTGGACCAAGAGCAAGACCAGGCAGATGGCCATGAGACAAAAAACTATTTTTTTCATAGGATCCAGCTCCTTTGCAAACAGTCCTTTATTTATCCTTTTCCCCTTCCCCGTCATCGGCGCCCTTGTTTTTGTTCTTCTTCTGTTTCTTGCCGCCGAGGTAAGCCTCCACCGGCCGCCAACCAAAGGATGCACTCTTGCCGAAAGCGCCGGCCATACCTTCGATGGCCAGCATGGAGATGGCCACAACAAATGCGATGGGCAGGGCGATGACATAAGCCAGCCCGATGAACGGAGCGGCCATGATCTTGCCTGCGGATCTTATAAAATTCTTCATACCTGCCTCCCTGACGAAATTCAAATCGTCTTTGCCGTTCTCAATCAACCCGCTGAAAGGGTGCGGCTTCAGCACTTCGAGGAAAATGACGAATACCGCAATGAATGACAGGGCAATCAGATATTCGATGATCTTGATGTGCGTGATGAAATCGAAAAGTGTATACATGGCTTCTCCTCCTTTTGTTGGGAATGGTTTATGATTTTTTCACTTTCTTCCTGTTCTTCTTGTCGCCAGCCAGATAGGATTCCGTAGGTCTCCACTCAAAGTAGGCAAGATTGCCCACGAGACTTGCGAGCACGGCCCATACCTTCTTCGCCGCCAACTGGACCACCATACCTATGGTGACGATGGGCAGAAAAAGAAAATAGAGCAGGCCGATCACGGGACCGGCGAGAAACATAACGCCGGGTACAATCCGGAGATAGGCCGTGCCCCTTTCCCCGGGAAGCAGTTCGTTACCTGCGGCGTCAACCCTGAAACCATTGGCGATATTCCAATAGGTTCCTTTCCCTACTTTTTGTCCACCTTTGTATAGCAACATCATGACTCGCCTCCTTTCATCATGTTTTGGCTGATTGTCCTCATTTCATGGTCCAATTTTAGCCGCGGATATGCCATTGAACAATAGGAAGAACTTCCTATTTAAAGAGGAATTGTTTCTTAGAAAACAGGGGAATGCATCCTAAGAAGCGGAGTAAAAATGCGTATCGTGGCTGTAACCGGTTGTTATTAAAGGCAGTTTTCCATAAAGGGACGGAAACTTCGAGAGAATTGATATTTGGAGATGTGGCCAGCGATCTTCACTCCCTGGCAACAATCTTTCCGAGATAACTGTTGGCTATCTCCATAAATTCAAAGAGCGTCGATCCTTACCATTGAACAGCTCGATCCTTCAATGTTTTCGGAGATGTGCTTTATAATGGATTCAAGTACCTGCCTGGTATCAAGGGTTGAATGAACTGAATTGGAGAAGTTCAGGAAAGCCTGAAGATCCGATATTTCGAAATCATACTGCATGGCCAAAACCGCCTGAATCAAAGACCTCACCCCCATGTTTCACTTTACTTGTTCGGTCAGGCAAAATGGGCGCTGTTGTTTTGAGTACAACATGAGCCAAGAGCGCATGACCCCTTTTTACTTAATCACCCCTTGTTTCTTTAACTCCTCACGCAAGCGGTTCACTCGAAAGTAATTAACTCCAAGATCAGAAATACCCAGCAATGAAGAGGAACGCACGGCCAGTGTCCCTTTTTCGGGCATGGAGAGCACTTCCAGATAATCAACAAAATGAAATACTGCACTGTGACATTTAGCGAACAAATAACCTGGACGTTCAACAACAATGGTTGTGCGCGGCATGGCAGCCACGGCCCTCTTGACCACCGGCCATGCGTCATCCGCAGAAACAATCAACTCAAAGGGAGAAACTCGATGAAGAGAGGTACTGGCCTCAGTGGATACACAGTTCGGTAATGGTGGACACTCTGACAACCGGGGTGACGGGTCGCCGGCATCGATGGGCCGGGTGATTGCACAACCGGCCAATGCACAGAGCGCCAAAAACCCAATAACCCGATACCAGTACCTATTCAGTCTATGTAGCGATTGATTCATAGGAGACTCCTGACTAGAGAAATTCTCTTGAGGTTAAACCTTGAAATTGTCCTCAAGAGTCGTACATTTTTATCCTGAGTGTATTTTCAAGGTTTGACCCCAGAGACCCTTTCAACTTAAAACGCCCAAGAGACTCTTCTCATCGGACTCCTCCAACACTTCTCGAATCTTCTTTTTCCATGTTACAGGCATATCATCAAAGATCCTCTGAATTTCCCGGGAACCGCCCGTATCAACAAGCGTATGCAAAACGTTGACAGCCTCCCGTCGTTCTTTCAAGGACTTCTCTTCTGTCTTTCGCCTCTTAGATATGATCAACTTATGCAGTCCGAAAGCCGCTGGATGCGGGACTCTTACGGGAAACCCGCCTGACTCCATAACAATGGAGTTACGCACAAGGAAATCAAGAAACCTTAAAGCCTGGGCATTCACACCAAGATGGGGCAATGGATAGGGTTTGTCCGTACCTCTGCCTTTCTCAGGGACCAAAAACTCTATGATGATTTCAGGATGTTCAAGCCGCATATACCCGCTATGATTGAAGGTAACAATAAAGCCATCGTTTTTTAGAAGCTCGCAAAGATCCACCCTGCTTTTTGATTGGATTGGAAGCGGTACAAGAAAGTCTATATCTCTGGTTCTTATGGTCGGCTGATAGCTTCCTGCTGAAAAATAGTCCCTGTAGAAGTACATGGACCAACTCCCTACAAGAATCATCTCACTTAAGATTCCAGCATCATGAAAAATCTTTATAACCCTATTAAACAGAGCGAATCTCTTTTGCACGCAACGCCTTTCTGAGGAAAGAGATCTGTTTCTTAAGATCGGATAGCAGCTTCCTGTACTTGCCCCTCATTTTCTTGTTTTCCTGGTATTTTTTTATCTCTTCTTTTGACAACTTGCCCTTGTAAACAAACTTAACCTGCCCCTCTTCTCTCAGCACAAGATAATAATAATCGCGTCCTTTGATATTTTTCTTAATCAGTGACCCCGCAGGAATAGCCTGGTGAGCTTTTCGATAAGCCTTTTCCTGGCGTAGAGAGTTTTCAAGCTCCTCTTCCAGAACACCTTTTATGACCTTCATTGCCCGCCTCCGTTACCATACAGTTACGTCATAATACTAATATGTTAGGTAACGGAAGTCAAGAGCAAATTACCATACACTATGTCTATTACAATTCTTTGTATGACAATTACACTCTTGTGGTGGAATACATTACCTAACTCGCCCCTTCAATTCAAATCTCTTTGTGAAAGAAACGGCGTAGAATTAAGTATTGTCCCCGTAATTCCGCAAAGAATTGGTATCTGACCCCAATTCTTCTACCCCCTTTTCCGGTAACAATTTTATAATTTTATGGACGTCCCCTGGAGGTCCCCGGGAGTTCTCAGATGAATCGAACTTCGCCAGGAATTCTGGTCTTCACGCGTTTGAAGCCTGCTTGCTATTACGGGTTTTTCCTCTGCTGCTTATCCTGCTTCTTTTTTTCCTTTTGTTCCTTTTTCTTTTCCTTCTGATTCTTACTCCTGTTTTTATCCTTCTTGCTTTTTTCACCCATTGCGTGTCTCCTTTTTATGCCAGCTAACTATCCTGCCTTATAACCCAAACATGTTCCTCTGCGGCCTACCTGTTCTTTGGCAGAATACCATTTTGAAATGATATCAACAAGCGATAAAGGGTCGGGAATTCATGGACAGGCAATTCGCCTTCCATCACCGCTTCAGGAACTAACTGCCATATTTCGATTCCACCATCAATCCGCTGTCAACTCAGGCATGAAAATTGTTTGATTTGAAGTTCACGATACTGCTCAGGGTCACTTTCTCTTTCCAGTTTTCTTTGGTTTCTTCTTCTTCTTTTTCTTCAGCCAGCTCTCATGCTCATCGATCAACTCCTGCAAACTTATTTCCTCTTTGGGAGAGTCAAGAATGTCCGCATAATCTTTTTTCCCTATCTCTATCACTTCAATCTCTTTATTCAAAAACTGCTGGATCAGGTCAAGACACTCTTTCTCACCCTGGCTGCAAAACGAAATGGCAACGCCTTTATTCACTCCCCGGCCGGTTCTTCCCACTCTGTGTACATAGTACTCAGGCTTTTCGGGCAAGTCATAGTTGATCACATAGTGAACATCCGGAATATCAATTCCGCGTGCACTGACGTCTGTCGCGATCATCACATTGCATTCACCCTCCTTGAACCTTTGCAGCACGTCAGATCTGTCCTGCTGTTCCTTGGCGCCATGGATGGTCAAGGAGTCTATCCGGACTCTTCCCATGGCCTTTGCCACTCTTTCAGCACGAACCCGTGTTCTGACAAAAACAATGACCTTACTCTTCGGATTATCTTTAATGAATCTCTCAAGGAAGAAACGTTTGTCATCCATTTCAACAAACATGACAAAGTGAGAGACGCTTCTTGAGACAGGATCGTCCGGAGATAACTGAATTCGTATTGCCGAGCTTTTCACCTGGGAGAAAGCAAGCTTTTTGATTTCTTTATTGATCGTTGCAGAAAAGAAAAGAGTCTGATGCTTTCTGGTGAGCATTTTCTTTACAAATTTAATGTCCTCTATAAACCCCAAGTCCAGCATACGGTCGGCTTCGTCCAAGACAAGAGTATCGACACTTCCCAGACGAATAACCCCCTGATGGATGAGATCAAACATACGCCCTGGAGTTGTAACAAGAACATCAATACCATCCTGAATCTTTTTAATCTGCGGATCCTGTTCAACACCGCCCACCAGTGAGAACGTTTTTACTTTCGTCTGTTTTGCAAGTTCTGTAAAGACTGCACCGATCTGCAATGCCAGTTCACGCGTCGGAACCATCACAATACATTTTATACCAGGAGATCGTTTGCTGGATTTTTCACGGTGGATTCTGTCAATCAGGGGAATTGCGAAAGCAGCGGTTTTTCCTGTTCCTGTCTGGGCGATAGCAAGAACGTCTTCACCCTTCATGATGGACGGGATGGATTTAAATTGTATATCCGTTGGCCTCTTAAAGCCGATTCTTGACAGATTTTTCTTTATGGCTGCTGAAATATGATATGCCTCAAACTTCATCGTATCTCAATACCTTTTGAATCAAGAGGTTGTTTCTTATCGGGGACCTGACCCTCTTGCCTTCCTTTATATTGGCCAGACCAGGTCGTAACTCACGCTTCTCCCGCCGCCTGCACCTGTATTCTTCACCAGGATGCCTTTAGTCAACAGGTCGGCTATGTCACGTTTTGCCGTTTCCCGGGTCGTCTTGGTTATACCTCTGTACTTACGATTGGTCAGCCCGCCCTGAAATCCGCCGGGACCGGCTTCAAAGAGTAGATTGACGACCTTCCTCTGTCGTTCGTTGAGCCCGACATCGGCGATCGTTTGCCACAGGCGGGCCTTGATCATGGTTTTTTGTATCTCGGTATCCGAACGCCGGATCGCCCGCTCAAGGCATTCAAGGAACCAAACAATCCATTCTGTGATGTCGCCGCTTTCCTTCTGCGTTCGCTCCAGGACATCGTAGTAATCGTCACGTTCGGCCTTGATCTGTGCGGACATGCTGTACAACCTGCAGCCGTTGTTCTCGTCCTGAGCAAGAGCCATATCGGCTATAGCCCGCGCCATGCGGCCGTTGCCATCCTGAAAGGGATGGATGGTGACGAACCGGAAGTGCGCAACCGCAGAACGTACCAACCCGTCCAATTGATCTCGTGACGACTGGAACCACTCAAGAAATCTCTTGACCTCGCCCTCCACCCTGTCCGCCGGCGGAGCCTCGTAGTGAACATTCTCCTTCCCTATCGGACCGGAAATCACATGCATCGGCTCTTGACCGCGACGCCAGTTCCCGACTACGATCTTACTCATCCCGGAATATCCGGTGGGGAAAAGGGCCGCTTGCCATCCTTTGAGCCTCGATGCAGTAAGAGGCTCTCCATGATTACGAGTTGCGTCTACAAGCATCTCGACCAGGCCGTCCACGTGTCTCTCGACAGCGGGCAAACCCGCGGTCGGCAAGCCAAGTCGGCGAGCAACCGACGAGCGCACCGAGTCGAGGTTGAGCTTTTCGCCTTCTATTGCAGCCGTGGTCAAAACCTCTTCCGTTAGTACCTCTGCCTGGGCCTTCAGTTCAAAGTATGCAGCCTTGGCGAGCAACTCTCCCTGGGCCTGCCTTGCCTTTCCAAGGGAACGCAGCAGTGCCGCGCTATCCCAGCGAAATTCAGGCCATGAAGGCGTCTGCCAAATATACTGAACCATTCTGATCTCACCATTAGAAAATGCAATGACCCGATTAGCATCTTTATCGGGTCATATATTGACCCTATTATGCATGGGAAATGGGTCAGTGTCTATAAAAAACTTGACAGCCGCATGATAAATTGCATACAATGATTGCATATCCTGGAGGTGCCACATATGCGTGCTACATTAAACATACCCGATGACCTCATGTCTCAACTGCTTCAAATCACTGGTGAAAAATCCAAGACCAAGGCACTTATCACTGCCATGCAGGAGTTCATCAGGCAGAAAAAAATCAAGGAACTGCTTGAACTGAGGGGCAAGATACAGATTGAGGACGTCACAGAAGAATTGGAAAAACTCGAACTTGAGGAGATGAAAAAAGATGATCAAAGATGGCGTGATCGTTGATACATCTATACTCATTGACTTTTTGAAAGGGTCTGATGCATTTGAACGGGATGTCAATCTTCTCATCGAAAAGAATCGGCTGATTACTACCGGAGTCATTATTGCGGAACTTCTGCAAGGCGTAAAGAATCCCAAGGAAGAGCAGAGAATTGCCGGTTTGTTAACCGCTATAAATCTTCTGGAAATAACAACAGACCTTTGGATAAAAGCAGGAATGGCATCCTCTGCTTTAAGAAGGAAAGGGATCAATCTTCCTTTGACCGATGTTGCCATTGCAACCCTTGCCATGGAGCATAACCTTTCCGTTCTTACCCTCGACAAACACTTCAAACAGATCCCTGGGTTGAAGATTTATAAGGAATCGGAATCAATCGGAACCTGAGAGTCATCCCGTGTACACCATACCTTGATTCTGGCGGATAAGACCTCTTAATTACGTATGGTGTCCCCGGAATTTTCCTGATGAAATTCTTTAGTGCAGCGAGTCGTTCAGGACTCATGGGAGAACTCTCTCACTCAACTTTGGGCTTGACAAAATTATAGCGCATGACCCCACGCATGACCCATCTCCGAAGAGACGGGGCCGGAGCCAAGAGCAGACTTGACCCCTTGCCTCTTCTTGTATGATAATTACACTCTTCAGGGGGGAACACATTGCCTAATTCGTCTCTTCAATTCAAACCTCTTAGCAAAAGAGACGGCGTAGAATTAAATATTGTGTTCGTACGGAATTCCCACGCGGCAACTATTCGTCATCTGAAAATCCATCGTAGTACAAATCACATAGGCCGTCATAATAGCCCCAGCCCATTCCTTCAGATGAAACCATTATCTTTTCCATTCTCTTCCGAAACTCATTTTGTTCCTCTTCGGGAAGTTTGAGAATCTTCCCTATAGCTCGGTCATACATTCCGAGAAGAGCATCATAGAACCCTTCGTCAATGTCGCCAAAATCAACTGTGAATTCGTTGCCGCACTCAACAAAATATATCATCAGTTCTGCCTCGCCCAGCCGGTCGCCAATAGCCTTGGAGTATTTACTGATGGCTTGTTTGGCTTCCTGGATTCGGATGGGTTTGTTACTCATGACATTCGGATACATACATGCTTTAATGATCTGCTTGTATGGCTTAAGAGGGTCATCGCCGATCGAGAATCTCGTATGGAGAAAATCCTGGTTCTCCTTGGATAAGCGGTACAAGTCCCCAATGATTTGGATCAACTTCCCCTGCTCTATGTCAGCAACAGACGCCTTCACATCCGACCAGGCAGGACGGCTGGATTTTCGTTTTGCCACCATACCTCTTCCCTTCATTGCGATGATTGGTGGGTGGAATTGATGTCTGGCGTCAATTCCTATCTTTATTCATCGATGGCCAGATAGCTATTATACATAACGCCTTATATAATGCAGCATAGTTTATGAAGAACCGCATTGGG
>CAKKPE010000083.1 GCA_919901565.1 bacterium | reverse complement strand
ATAGGGCATTTACTGCTCTAAGTCAAGTTCTACCTACATTTTTGTCGCAGACCCCGAATTAATAGATAGGTTGACTCTCTCCTCCGAATCTATTAGAATGTAAAAAACAATGGGAAATAAAGGGGTTATCCAGTGCATTGTCCGAAATGCTCCAGCAAGATCGAACCAGAGGTCATTCTTTGCCCCAGTTGCGCTATCAAGGGGGACATACCGCCCTCCACGGAGCAGGTCTGTGACATATTTCTCATGGGATTTTCGGATTCGTCTTCATGCGACCAGGTCATTGATTACCTTTTGGAGCACTCCTTCCTTGATTCAAGGGATGATCTTTTTGCCCGGCTGTCAAACCTTCCCGTCCTGCTGACCAAAGGGATGGTATCTGCGCGCGCCCACCGCTTAAGAGAGGACCTGGAGAACCGCGGCGGGATCATCGAACTTCGGGACAGGCAGATGAGAGACCGGGGCATGGCCCGGAAAATAGTCAGGGAAGGGGAACAGGAGACCGAGTCCTCGCCTCCGGCAGAGGTCTCTGCACCGGGGAGCCGTGTTTATTTGTTCCTGTTCCTGGTTTCGCTGGCCGCTGCGGCTTATCTGGCCTATTTCCACGATTTCAGCCTCGAGCGGAAAACCGTTCAGAGGGCCGTGCAGAAGATCACCTCGCGTATGACCGCCCCAGTCCCCGATAAACAGGTCAGGGCGCCTGAAGTGAGTGTCCCTGAAAAGATCTCCACTGATGAGAATCTGGACCAGGAAGGGATCCGGCTGAACAATGAAGGGGTCGCTCTCATGGACAAGGGAGACTTCATGGAGGCGGTCCAGTCCTTCGAATCAGCCAGAAAGCTGATTCCCGGTGATGCGACCATTCTGCAGAATCTCTACCGATCCTGGCTCCTGTATGGCTACAAACAACTGGAAGGCAAGGAATATGCGAAGTCGATCCAGTCTTTCAAAGAGGCTCTGAAAATTAACGATCAGTCATCGGAGATCTACAAACTCATGGGAATGGCGGCGTTGAATCTGCAGGATGAGAACAGCGCAGCCGGGTATTTCGAGGCCTACATCAAACAGGTGCCGGATGATCTCGATGTGGACCGGATCCTGGGGGAGATCCTCTACAAGCAGAACAAGCTTGAAGAAGGGATCAAGTTTCTGAAGATCTATCTTGCCGGTAATCCGGGGGATTCCCGCATACAGGATATGGTGAAAAAAGCGGGCCGGGAGATGACCGCTGAGCATGGATTCGACACCCGGGAAGGGGAGCATTTTGATGTCAGCTTCGACGGTTCGCAGAACATGGAGGCCGGATCCATGGTGGTGGCGCTCCTTGAGAGCGCCTATAGCAGGATCGGCGCTGAGCTGAATTACTACCCTTCGGAACACGTGGTGACCATCCTCTACTCGGACGAGGATTTTCAGAACGTTACGCAGACTCCGGAATGGACAAAGGGCCTTTACGACGGTAAGATCCGCATTCCCATCGGAGGGCTCAAGGAGAAGAGCCGGATGCTGGAACGGGTCGTGATGCATGAGTACACCCATGCGATCATCCACCAGATGGTCGGGACCAACTGTCCCACCTGGCTGAACGAAGGTGTGGCCCAGTACTTTGAAGGGGAACCGGCCGAGGGGATTGCCGGCAGCGCCGGTCAGATCCTGAAATCAGGAGACTTCATTCCCTTGAAGAAACTGGAAGGGTCATTTATGAATCTGGATGCAAAATCAGCGGCCATGGCCTATACTGAGAGCTACACGGTCGTCGATCACATTATCAAGGCGCACGGTATCTATGCCGTTCAGAAGCTACTTTCGGATATTTCGAACGGGGCCGACGTGGAATCCGCCCTTCGGTCCGCCATAGGGGCGGATTACAACGGCCTTCAGGAAGACTGGTTGAAGTATCTGGCCCGGATCTACTCCTGAATCTTTCAGGACGGCATACGATCGCTCAGCTATACTTGTTAATATATATACCTGTACTGGAGAGAGAATTCAGCGGATGATACGGCGTAACCTGACCATCTTTTTTGCGGCCTTCCCATTTATCATCTCGTTCCTGCTGGACTTCCGGCGGTTTCTTTTTTTCGGGCCTGCGAGGAAGGCCGGCCTTGAATTCCATCAGGAACGCGCCCGGAAACTGACTGCGAAGATCGCATCACTCGGGCCCTCCTTCATCAAGCTGACGCAGGTCCTATCCACCAGGTCGGATATCCTCCCGCCGATCTACCTTCGGGCGCTATCCAAGCTTCACGACGAGGTCCCTCCGATATCCCTGGCCATGGTCAAGAAGGTTATCGAGACCGAATACCAGCAGCCCTTTGATAAGGTCTTTGAGGAATTTGATCCTGAACCCCTGGCAGCGGCCTCGCTCGGGCAGGTGCATGTAGGGAAATACCGGGGTATGGAGGTCGCTGTCAAGGTACAGAGACCGGGTATTCATGAGATGGTAACCAAGGACCTCAAGATCATCCAGTGGATTCTCGGCGTCCTGAACCACCTGATTCATTCCAACCAGCTGCGTGCGCTGCAGGTTACGGTGGACGAATTTTCCAGGACCATTTATGAAGAGATGGACTTTGAGAAGGAGTCCATGAACATCAGGCGTTTTCAGGAGCTGATGAAGGGCCGTTCCGATATTATTATTCCCGAGTTTTTCCCGGAGCTCACCACCCACCGCATCCTGGTCCTGCATTTCTACCATGGGATCAAGATCACCGATTTCGAAAAGATGAAGAAAGCGGGGATCAATGTGGACCGGGTACTCTCCAGGCTGATACGGATTTATACGCAGCAGATCCTGATCGACGGGGTCGTTCATGCCGACCCTCATCCCGGGAATATTCTGGTGACGAATGATGAGAAAATCGTGCTGCTCGATTATGGTCTCGTGGTGGAACTGGATGCCAAGACCAGGAAGGAGCTGATTGATACCACCCTGGCCGGCGCCCGGAGGGATTTCGACCGGCTGATCCAAGGGTATTACAACCTCGGGATTGCCAACCGGGAACTCAGCCCCGCCATCCTCCGGGAGGCTGCGGAGACCATGTTTGACATCCTGACTCAGGAGGGGATCACCCAGAAGCGGGTCCAGGAAATCGCCTTTGAGGTGATCGAGAGTTTTTACGCTTTTCCTTTTGAACTCCCGGGCAACCTGGTCTACATCTTCAAGACCGCGGCCCTGGTGGAAGGGATCGGGACCCAGTACCGGTATGATGTCAATGCCGTGAAAGACATCGTTCCTCTGGTCAAGCAGATGCTCAAGGAGGAGA
>CAKKPE010000082.1 GCA_919901565.1 bacterium | reverse complement strand
TAGGGCATTTACTGCTCTAAGTCAAGTTCTACCTACATTTTTGTCGCAGACCCAGTTTGACATGACTCTTACATTCGAACTGGAATCTGAATTGCATATGAAAGATCCACGGGAACCCGGAACAAAAAAGATCCTTATCGTTGATGATGAGCCTCTGATCCTCTTCGGCCTTTCGAGAACGTTTCAGGACCTTGCTGAGGTCAAGACCGTCAATACCGGTGAAAAGGCCTGCGACGAGATCGCTGCCAATTTCTATAACCTGTGTTTTCTCGATATCTATCTGCCTGGGATGAACGGATTAGAGGTGATGGAACGGATTCAGGAAAGATCCCCTGAGACCAAGATTGTGGTGATGTCGGCATTTGCGGATGAAAACATGAAGAAAAGGATAGAAAAGAGCGCCTGCATGCTTTTGGAAAAACCTTTCGACCTGTCGAGCATCAAGAATATTGTGAAAGAGACCCTCCTCTGAATGCCTTTCTGAAACTATTCCAATCCGAACTTCTTGATCTGATATCTGAGGGTATCGTAGGTGACGCCCAGAAGTTTGGCTGCCAGCGTCCTGTTGTTCTTTGTTTTCTGAAGCGCCTGCAGAATGAGGTCCCTCTCCAGTTCTTCAAGGGATATGCCTGAATCCGGGAGGATAAACCTCCCGCTCTCCTGAACGCGTGCCCTCTCCTGCGGATTCCGGATCTCCACGGGCAAGTGTTCGGGCAGGATGGTTTCCGTATCCTGAAGGACAACGATCCGCTCCAGAACGTTCCTGAGCTCCCGGATGTTTCCTGGCCACTGATAGGCCGTCAAGCGTTGCTCGACCTCCGGGGAAAAGCCTTTGAGGACCTTCTTGTTGTACTTCGAGGCAAAATGCGCAAGAAAATACTTTGTCAGAAGAGGGATGTCCTCCTTTCTTTCCCGGAGAGCGGGAACATGAAGACGGAAGGTGCTGAGGCGGTAAAACAGATCCAGACGGAACATCCCTTTATCCACTTCGCCGGAGAGATCTCTGTTGGTGGTGGCGATCACCGTGACCTCCACAGGGATCTCCTCTTCCCCGCCGACACGCCTGACCTTCCTCTCTTCCAGAACCCGCAATAGTTTGCTTTGAAGGTCCGGCTTCATCTCGCCGATCTCATCCAGGAGCAGACAGCCCATGTCCGCCTGTTCCAGCAAGCCTTTCTTGTCCGCCTTGGCATCGGTGAAGGCCCCTTTCATGTACCCGAAAAGTTCGGTTTCAAGCAGGGTATCGGGCAGGGCAGCGCAGTTGACCTGGATGAAAGGGGCGACCTCTTCCGGGAACATGCCCCGGTGAATGCGTCTTGCCACCAGCTCCTTACCTGTACCGCTCTCACCGGTAATGAGAACGGTCGAGACCCCTGCATGAGCGACCCGGTCGACTTCAGCGACTAAACCCTTGATGCCGGGGCTCTCTCCGACAATGGCCCGGTCAAAATCTTCCGAATAGAGGCCCCTGAGATACCCCACCTCCTCTTGAAGCCTTACTTTATCGAGAATGTTCCGGATGACGATCTTGACCTCGTCAATATCAAAGGGTTTGGTTAAATAATCCGCAGCGCCGAGCTTCATGGCCTTCACGGCCGTCTCCGCGGTATCATCCGCGGTCAGCATGATCACCTGTAACGGTGTCTCCTTTTTCATGAGTTCCGTGAGAATCTCGATGCCGGTTGTATCCTGGAGCCTGACATCCAACAGGAGGACATCCGGGCGCCAGGAATGGATCTTGTCCACAATCGCCTCTGTGCGCGTTTCCGCTCGCACCGTATATCCCTCATGCCTCAAGGCCCGTGAGAGCATGGCAATGATCAATTGATCATCGTCCACCAGAAAGATCTTTCCTCCGGTTTTCATAACGTACCTTTCTGTGAATTTTGGTCCGGATTCTCAACGGGAAAGGTGATCTCAAACAGAGTGCCGCCTTCAGGCCTGTTGGATACATGAATGGTCCCATGGTGCTGTTCCACAAGCTGCTGGGTGATGGTCAGACCCAGCCCCGTCCCTTTTGCCTTGGTCGTAAAAAACGGATGGAAGAGCCTGCCCATGATCTCCTCCGGGACGCCTTTCCCCGTATCGGATATCTCAATCTTAATTGCGCGTGCCGGCTCGTCATACCATGTCCGTACATGCAATCTCCCGCCTCCGGGCATGGCATCTGCCGCATTGATGAAAAGATTCAGAAAAATCTGCTGCATCTGCATGGGATCTGCCATGATATCGGGAAGATTCTTGTCATATTCCCTGTCGATCTTTATTTTGATGATATACCCCGAAGCATAGCTGTAACCGGAATATTCCTGGAAAAAGTTCAATGTTTTTTCAAGGACATCACCGATATTGATCAGGCTGAGCTGGGGTTTTTGCGGCCTTGAAAAATTAAGAAGGTTTCTGATCAGATGTTCAATGCGATCGACCTGTTCCACCACCTGCAGCAAGACGTTCCGATCTTCTTCGGAGAGGGCCGATTCTTCGGCAAGGACCTGCATGGACAGCTTGATCCCTGCAAGCGGATTCTTGATTTCATGGGCCAGCCGGGTCGTCAATTCACCGCAGGCCATCATCTGTTCGGTACGCTGCAGCATCTCCTCGGCGCGTTTGCGCTCCGTGATATCCCGGTCGAAGGCCAGAATATACTTATGCTTCTCGAATTCCAAGAGTCCGGCGCTGATCTCCACCGGAAAGACCGTGCCGTCCTTCTTCCGATGGTTGGCCTCGGCTTTGATCCACTCTCCATTCAATATACGCCGAATCCTGCCCGGGATCTCCATGGCGCTCTCCAGAGTGTCAAGGTCTTTGATGTTCTTTCCCATGATTTCCTGGATGGTATAACCGTGCATGTCGGCCGCAGCCTTATTGGCCGATATAATCCGGCCGGCATCCCCCCCATCGCCTTCCAGAATGAAAATCGCATCCCCGGCGCTTTCAAACAGCACCTTATACCGGTTCTCAGTCTCCTGAATCTTCTTGAGCTGATATTTCAGCGATCCCGCCATCTCATTGAAAGAGTCCGCCACCTGGCCGAATTCATCTGCAAGACCATGAATCCTGTGGTCCAGGTCCCCTTGCTTGAGCCTTCCTGTTGCATCCAGCAGAATCCTCACCGGATTCGTAATACTCCGGAGGAATATATAGCCTAAAACGCCGACGAAAAAGGGACCTGCTGCAATCATGAAAAAAAGTACACCTTTCAGGTTTCTGATCTGCTGAAGGACGGACTCGGTTTTTTTGTCCAGCCGCATTTTTGCAAAAGAGATCATATCGTTTACTTGCGTGATGAGCATTTCCCCGGAGTTAAAGGCCCTGTCTTCCTCCTCCTGCATCCGTTCCTCATTCGCACGAATTGTAAAAACCCGGCTCAGGGTTTCCCGGTAAATAGCCGTTTCATTCCGCAGGGTGTCGAATTTCTTGAATATTTCTTCAGAATGGTGGCAACCGTAGCAGACCTGAATAATCTGCTCCATGTTTTGTACATGGGCGACCACGGTATCCACGCCTTTGGCGTAACGGGTATTGTGGAGGCTCAGATCATTCTGGACCCGCTTGATCTGTATCAATAAATGTTCACGCAGGATCTCGACCTGGTGGAGGGTGATCAGATTGTCGAGCGTAGACGTGGCTCTTTCAATGCCGAAGATGATATAGAGCCCGCCGACAACAAAAACCAGGGTGGCGATAATGAGTCCGATAACGATCTTTTTCTTCATGCGTCATTCATTCTTGTAGTTATACGTTGCCCAATCCAGGCGGGCCTCGGCGGCATAACGGAAAACCGGATCGTAGTCCCGAGTGGTGGTTGCGATGAACCTCCCTGCTCCGAAGCCATGGAGCACGGCCCGCCCCTCCGGATCATCCTGCATGTTCAGGAGCACCTCCTTGATCTTGTCTCTTAACGTCGCATCCAGATCACTTCTCAAGGCCAGCCCGTTCTCCGGAACTTCAGGGGATTCGGCCAAAATGACCAGGTCACGGTTGATGGCAGGATCCATTTTGGCAAGCCGATCATATATGGTGTTCTTTGCCGCACCGATGTCAGCCTTCCGGTTCAGTACATCGTAGATGGCATCCTCATGGGTTCCCGAAAAATAGGTCTCCTTGAAATAGGACCGGTAATCAAAGACCCCATGCTTATGAAAATAGACCATGGGAAGAAGATACCCGGCAGTGGTGGCCTTGTCCACGAAAACGAAGCTTTTTCCTTTCATTCCCTCTATGTCTTTGATTCCGCTATCCTTCCTCACAAAAATACGTCCGTGGTAGGTAGATACACCATTCAGGCCTTCAGGCCTCGCAACGACTTCCAGCCCCAGTTTCGTGTGGGCCAGGGCATAGGTAAAGCTTCCGAAAAAAGCGCCGTCAAGCTGCAAAGAGACAAAATTATCAACAATATTTCCGTAGCGCGTGAGGATCTTGAGTTCCACTTTTCTTCCAATCTTCTTTGAAATATAAGCGGCCATGGGTTCGTATCGTTCGAATTGCTTGAAAATATTCTGTTCAGGAATCAATCCGATCAACAGTGGTTTCTCATGAGACGCATCTTGGGGCAGATCCTGGGATTCCTGCAGCATAGGAACCTTCACAGGGGTCTCGCCTGACTGGCTGCACGCCATGAAAAAAACCATACAAAAACAAAAAAGTATACGGAAGCAACTGCTCATCATCATGGTATTCTCCAAATCAAATCATTAAATAAAAATCCGATTCAGAACACGTCATGCCATTGTCCAGATGGCACACGAACCTGTTGAAGGATGACAAAGCCTAAATATACATTTTTGAAACAATAACATCCAGCTTTTCAAAACGTCAAGGCTTTTGTACATCTTTGAGGATGGTATGGACATGGAAAAGCGCAAGACTTTGGTTATATTATATCAAAAAGACCTTTTTTATCTAAAGTTTCTTTAAAAATATCCGATAAATACTTCAGAATTGATATAAGGATAGAAAGTTTTGTGACAAAGGCAACCTGTGCTGAAAGACACAGGGCGCAAAGCCACCTGCCTGGGACCGAAAGGTTATGGTAGAGGGGCCGCCGGAGAAACAATGAGCACCGAGCGTTCTTTAAGAAAAAAACCTGCCTCCCGAGACAGGTTTTTTGTTTTTCGGTCTTCGGCACAGCCTCCTCTGCATATCAAAGACCTTCCCTCCCCAGGCACCGGAGGGAAGGGACATGAAAACCGTTAACGTCACCCTGACGGTCATAGCGCTCATCATCATCTGTGCAGATACAGCCGCCGCCGGAAGTTTTGCCGAAAGATTCAGGCGGTTCGTACTCGGCACCGAGGCGGAAGCCTACTCCGTATCCATGGCTCAGGATCAATTGGACCAGGTGGCGGAAGGATGCATGGGGTGCCATAATGGGATCACGGCAACTCATATTACCATTAAGAATGCCGAGGCGCCCTTGCAGATCCGTGGGATTCAGACCGTCAATCATCCGGTGGGAATGTCTTACGACAACTACGCCCTTAAGAACCCAAGTGGATTCCGGCCCAGGTCCACCCTTCCCTCCAGTATCCGTATGGTGGATGGAAAGGTAACGTGTCTCTCCTGCCATCGCGTTGGAGAGGAGAGAACGGAAGTGCTGACTGACTCCCGATACGATGAACGAAGAAATGGAGGATGTACGGCATCAAACATCCTGACCGTGGGTCCCAGGGAGACGGACCTCTGCATGGCCTGCCACGTAAAATAAGCGATGAGCGATCATCTGAGAACTATTCCCGCCCTACAAACATTGATCCTGTCACGAACCGAATATGCGCTTGGGTCCAGCGATCTTATTTCTCCATGGGCTTCTCATTTTCATGGTTTGGGCCTTCCACGACGACAATCTTCGCCTTGCTCTTCAACTCCTTCAGCCAGGAATTCTCCCTCTCCAACACGGCCTGGTCTGTCAGGTCCGCCGTCAACTTCTCTTGGACCTCGGCAAAGGGGCTCAACCTCTCGGGAAGGATTGCCTCCAGTCTAAAGATATAAAATCCCTTGAAGGTTTCGAAGGGCCCCGCTATCTCACCGGGCTTCAATTCCATAACCGCCTTTTCTATTTCAGGGGCAAGACGTCCCTTGTGCATGAATCCCATGTCCCCCCCCTTCTCTTTATCGGGCCCTTCAGAATATTGCGCCACGGCATCATCGAACGTCAGTCCCTCATGCATCTTTTTCACAATCGCCTCACCCTTGTCCCGGAGGGTCTTCTTCTCAAAATCATCCGCCAGCGGCGGCACTTTCAGGAGAATATCCATGAGATGGAACTGAACAGGCTGGACAAACTTTTCCTTGTTCTTCTCATAGAAGACCCTGGCTTGCTCTTCAGTGACCTGGACCTTCTCCACCACCTCATTCTGGTAAACCAATTCGACCAGCTTATTTCTCCGGATCTCCTGAATGACATCGTCTCTCGTAAAATGCCCCGCTTTTAATCGTTCATCAAAGGCCTTTTGGCTGGGATAACTTGCGATCACCTTATTCAGTTCCTTTTTCAGGACCTTCTTCTTAACCTCAAGACCCAAGCGTACCGCCTCCTGGTATTTCAACTCCTTTTCTATCAGGTTCTTCAGGGCCTCTTGGCGCAGGACGTTCTTCTTCTCCTCATCCACCCCCTGATGAAAGAAGGTCTGCGGCATGAGGCGATTCATTTCCGACTGCAACTGCGCCTCGGTAATCCCGGCGCCGTCAACGGTGGCCGCTATCTTCTGCGGAGACATTTCCACTGCAGAAACACACCACGCCCAAAAAATCATAGCAATGAGGATGCAGCTAATTCTTCTTATCATAAGGTTAATCTCCTTGTTATCTAATAGCTCTTCGGATTGTGTCTTTTTCCATGGCACATCAGGTAACACCTGCCTTTAAACGTTCCCTGATCCTCAAAAATAGGCTGACTGTTCATTCCCACTGGAGACACAACCGAAAGGTCGAAGTTTATCAGGTGTGAGTTGTTGACGGTATTCCCCTGGTTGCTGCTGATCCCATGCGGGTCATGACAGATCGAACAGGGGGCATTTTCCCCCACAATATGTTTGTTGTGTTCCTTGAAACTCTGGTCGCTCAGGATGCTGTTCCGATTGTGGCACTTATAACAGAGGGCGTAAAAATCCGGGCTCTCGGGGGTGTTGTCCGCTGTTTCATACCGCCTTTCCAGAAGATAATTCCACTGGGACCCGTGCGGCCCGGCCGGGCCTGCCCCTCCGGTCCCAGCCCCGGCGTCGTTATTATGGCAATCCGTACAGTAAATGACGCTGGCCGTGTTATAGGCCGGCAGGAGACTGGGGACGTTCGGATTTTCCCCGGGTCCCCCTACGGGGTGATAGGAGGGATTGTTCAGATCAAACTGAAGACGCTTGTTCAACTCGAGGATCTGCCTCGGGATAGGCGCAGCGCCCTGGGCGCTGTCTGCATGACATTTGAAACAGATTTCGTACTCATATGACGCACTCGCTACCGGCGTGCCCGATGCGCTCACTCCCGTCACCCCCGCCAGCCTCCCACTCACCTGAGACGGCGAAGATGCGGTATGATTCACCTGATGGGGATTGTGGCAGTCCACACACTCCACATGCCTTGAAACCGCGAGATAATCCTCCTTGGGATCGTGGATACCTGCCGTATCTGTTATCGGATGGACCGATACCTTTGAAAATTCACTCTGAATGTCGGCAGAGGCGACATTTCCATTGTGGCATGGGAAACAGTTGTCCTCCTCATTCGGCTCGTTCAACAATCGCACGCTCCCACCGGCTGTGTGAGGGCGGTGGCAGTTCTCACAGGCATTGTTGTTCACGGTGATCCAACCGGTATGCGGCCATGGGTCAGGAGGAGTCCCGTTCCAGGTCGCCGTGGAAAGACTGTGGGAAGAGGCCGGCCACCCGGTCTTTTGATGGCAGTAGAGGCAGAGCGTTGAAAAAACATTGTCCGCCCTCATGAATTTACCGCGGCTATTGTCATGGGCGTCGTGACAGGAGGTACACTGCAATTCATTGTTCCGGTCCAAAATGATCTCATCCGGGTACAGAGACGGATCACGGTACTCGGGATTGGCAGCAGCCAGGGTACTGTCATAGACAAACGACACGGGATGGTCGTCCGAAAGGTCGGTCCTGAGCGCGGCGGGGCCTGTGTCCAGAAATTGCTGCGTCATCTGGATTTCAACGGCCCTGCTCGACACCTCACCCAGGGCGATGGTTCCGTCGTGACAGCTCAGGCACATCCTGGAGGCGCCCGTGGGCTGCCCGATGGTGGTGGTGACCGTGGTGCTCTGATACGTCGTATAAACCTGCGTGGGGTCCTTCCGGTTCCACAGGATTCCCACGGACTCAGCCCGATGCGGAGTATGGCAGAAGACACAGACCTCGCCCTCGGTCACGGCCCTGATGGACCCGGGTCCGGCGGCGGACAGGTTGTGCACGGATTCCACCACACTCATGGCCGCTCGGCCGAGAACCGGAAACATAAAGAGGCATAGACAAAAAATCGCCCCGGAGAACCCCTTCCCCATAAGCGTCCGAATCGTACGATTGTTATTCTTCATCACGTGTCCGCACCTCCATTACAATTTTTCAGGCTCCCTTACTCTTCGGGAGCCGGCATCTCCTCCTCATGGAGAAATTGGAAGACCTGTATTCTCCGATTGAAGGAGTCGGAGATGAAAATACGGTCCCCCTTGTCGATAGCGACACCCGCAGGCATAGAGAATTTGCCCGACTCCTCTCCCGGCGCCCCGAAATAGAGGAGCGTCTCCCCTTTGGAATTGAAGATCTGAACGTTGTCAAAGGCGGCGTCGGCCACATAGATATGTCCTTCCTGATCCACGCCGACCCCTCTGGGCTTGGAGAAGCTCCCCGGCCCGTCTCCTGCCTGTCCAAAAACCTGCAGGAAATTCCCATCCGGATCAAAGACCTGAACGCGAAAGTTCATCGAGTCCGTGACAAAAACCCGTCCCTCCTGGTCGAGACAGATTTGGGTGGGATAATTAAACTCCTTCTGCCCCGTTCCCCGCCCCCCGAAATCAAAAAGATGCTCGCCGGAGGTGTGATAAACCCGTATGCTCTGTCCTTGGGTATCGATCACGTAAACTCTCTTCAGGGTCTGGTTCACGGCCAGCCCGGTCGGCCTCAGAAAATTCCCGAGGCTCTTCTCATAACGTCCTTCACGATTAAAAATGTAGACCTTCCCGGCCGCAGAGTCCGTAACATAGATCCGCCCATCCCCGTCCACGTCCAGATCAATCGGAGAGAGCAGAACAACCGGGTCCTTCCGCTGTGGAAGGTAGCGGTATCTTCCGTCAGGAAGATGATAGATGTGGACCACGTGCGCGCCGGGATCGGCAATCAGCAGATTCTCATCAGCATCTACGGTCAATCCGTAGGGTCTGACCATTTCTCTTAGTGTCTTGCCCGTCATCAGTTCCTTGATCCGGTCCCATACCCCGGAGTCCCGCCGGATGTCTCGGGGAAAAACGATATCCCGGATGTAAGTGATCCGGGGCCGTTCCGGGGGAGAAGGCCAGACCAGATCTTTCCGTTCCTCAGCCGTGTGCCGGACGGATGGGGCCGCACAACCTGAAAGGATTTGCCCCAGAAGAGAGATCAGGCAAAGGAGCCCCACCCCTGCCTGCCGCATCCTCTTGAATATTTTTAATTGAGTCATGTTTCCCTCACCTCGATGTATCGAAAAATCGATTCACCCGGAAAAAAATACGTGACCGGTCCTCATCTCCGTCGAAATCCCTTCGCCTCTGAACAAATTCATAGGATAATATCATACTGAGCCTCCTGTAGTCCCAACGGAGATTGGTTCGATATTCGGTCAGTTTCTGTTTTTCTCCTATCAGATCCTGATTCCGATATCGCGCCTCGAAATCCCATTTAATCTGCCGGGGAAACCCCAGAGATAATTTTGCCATAAACAGCCGATCAATGGTCTTCTCCACGTCCTGGAAGGTCGTAGACTCACCATAGCTGGCTCCCAGATTCAGAATCGGTGTCGCAAAAGAGATCTTATTTAACCGAAACTGAAGGGCCTCGGAGTAGGTGGTTCGTTCATAGGGACTCCGGCGAGAACGGAAGACCCTTTTCTCGGCCCGCGTCGTGGAATTCTTCCAGGCCACCTCAGTACCGAAGGCCCTGTTTTTTGTGTCCTCCAGCCGCTCCAGATCCGCACCGCTCACTAAGGCCTGGTTGGTCCTGCCCGCGTCGTAAAAGATCGTCCATATCTCTTTGATCATCAGCCGAGCGCCATAGATATGAGTGCGGGTCGTAAATTCCACGGCCGGGGAAGGCTCAAACTCATAGTCCACCTTGACCGTCCGTCCCAAGAGAAAATCGCCGTCCGGCGGCAGGAGCCGGATCTTGGTCAGTGTTCCCGCCGCCTCCACGCGATAGTGAATCCCCTCTTCAATGGGAAGGCCTGTCCCCGGGTCCGTAATCAGGGTCTCATCATCGTTGAGGAGGACAATGGAACCGGTATTCACCAGGTCGTGGTCCAGGAGAATCACATCGTTCCCTTCGGGATTCTCCCCGAAGAGGTGCGCTTCCCGGCGCACCTGGATAGGGCCTCCCGACAAGTTTTCATCCTCGCTCTCCAGAATGGACCGATAATTGAGGGCGAGCTTACCGAAAGGAATCTTCTTCTGATAATTGAAAAATAACTCGGCGCCGAGTGTATCGTCGGCGCCGGAATTCACCCGGAATTTCTCTCCACTGAACTCCAGGCCGGATGTGAGACTCTCGAAGAGCTGGTGTTTTATTCCCGCACGGTGTTGGTAAGACGTAGTCACCTGATCAGGAAGTTTGGTATCTTCATAGGTATAGAAATAGTAGCTCTCCAGGTTCTCGGTATTCCTGAAATAGAGACCTTCCCCCATGCTGGCGTCCCGAATATCCGTAGAACCTTTTTGATCCCTGAAACGGACCAGACTTGAGAGGGAGTGCCTGTCGCCGCTTCCGAATTGAAAGAAGTTCGAAAAATTATAGATATGGGTCAGCAGATTAATGTTTCCCACTGTCTGCGTCTTCTCTTGGTTTTCATAGCGGATATGGCTCCTTCCCAACGCAGAGTCGTTGTCAACATTCAAATAGACCGTGTCGATCTTGTCATCCGTCAAGTCCAGGCCCTCCCCTTTGGATGTCCTGGTCTCATATCCCATCTGCGTGGGAAAAACCTTGTGGCGATAGCGGGCCGACACCTCTTTGCGCCCGTTCATAAGCTGTCGGCTTTCAAAGAAACTGCTGTTGGTATCCTGGACCGACTGGTCCGCGGCCAATTGCAGGGAGAGAGGATGCTCCTTGAGAATATTCATGAATATGGAATAATTGAAAAGCTGGTCCTGAACGTTCTCTTCGAATTGCAGATTCGAACGGTCGGTCTGCTGTTGATGAAGCAGCTTCACATCTGTTTTGATATCCAGCAGACGGGGATGATAGATGTAGCCGTCGAATCCCATGCCCAACTCTTCAAGGAAAGACCGGTCTTTATCCTTGATCTGTTGATCGGTGCCGGTCCGTTCCCGGGAATCGTCTTCCTGTTCAAAACCCAGCCCCACATGACCACGAACCCGGGTAATGCGAACGGGAGTCACCTCCTCCGCCCGAACCCACGGAACAGAACCAAAGCACAAAAGGCTGAGAACGAGGCACATCATCCTCCCCCTTCTTGTGATCTCCTTCATCCGCAACAAGACGAGATCCCCTTTTTTATCTGATCTCCAGATTCTCCTATAAATCACGAAGAAAATAGCGAGTCTGACTTCCATGCGGAGAGTGGCACTCCGTACAATCCGTATCTCCTATGTCCGCATGCTGATCGGTTTTGAAGATCCTTTCCTTGTCATGACACTGGAAACAGAGATCCTGGACCGGCCAGACCTTCAACATATACGGATTCGCCGATTCATGGGGATGGTGGCATTCTGTGCAGGCCCCGTATTGTACGGGTCCGTGAACCCAGGCATATTTTTTCCCCAATTCCTCCTGCGACATCTGGTCATGACACATAGCACAAAGCCTGCGCTTCTCCTCAAGGAGAGAGAAACCGATCGGGGCCCCGGTCGCACTCTTGGTGGTCTGGTGACAGCCGTCGCACATCTTCATGGCATAGGGCGGGTGCTGGACCTGAGTGACGACAGGTATGGAAGGGTTCTCGGCCGCTTCCGTCCCCTTTCCAGATGCCGCAGACACTTGCTGTTTGGCCCCTGGTTCCGAAGACTCCCCGATGCCGGCCTCCTTTGTCTCCGACTCATCCGTGTTCGCCGCCCCGGTGCCGTCAAGGGGAGGCACCCCGTCAAAAAAAACGGTCAGAAGATGGTGTCTGGAGACCGGATCACAGCCCAGGCCGGCAAGGCTGAGAAAAAAGAGGAGGCACAGAATGACCCGCCTGAGCCTTGACTTATGCATGGAATTCGATGCCGTCATCATGGGTTCTTCTTATTTAGGCGACTCAATATCCGTAGCCTGGGGAACACTTCCGGCTTCGGGTTTCTTTTTCTCTTTTCCTTCAAGGTAGGCCTTCTCTCCTTCACCCTTTTCCAGGGGACTCCCCTCACGGGCCTTCCCGAAGGCATAGATATTGATGTAGGGCGGGCCGTACTGGCTGGTCACGAGGATCAGGTAGTCGATCAGGAAATCCTTATGATGGATCTGCTCAAAATAGTTCAGCAGTTTTTCATCATAGGTGATGCAGATGCCGGCAGGAAGCCAGAGAGCGCCCGGCACCAGGGCATCACCCCATCCTCCGAAGAACAAGGCAATCTCTCCCTCCGGAGTGAAGACCTGCACGTTTTCAAATCCAGAGTCCACCACATAGATGAAGTCGTTCCGGTCCACGGCATTACCCTTGGGACGGGAAAAATTTCCAGCCACGTCCCCGGCCTCTCCAAAGCCAAGGAGAAAGTTCCCGTCGGAATCAAATTTCTGGATTCTGAAGTTGATGGTATCCGTGACATAGAGATTGCCTTCATGATCCACGCTCACATTCGTGGGATGGTAGAACTGCCCCTCGTCAAGACCCGGCTCCCCGAGAATGTCCAGGCGCTCACCGGTTTTTTTGTCCAGGACCTCGACCTCGTGGTCCTGGGTATCCGCCACATAGAGTTTATCCCCGTAGACCGCCACGCCGATCGGCTTGAACTGCTTCTTGTTTCCAAAGGCCCGGACAAACTCATTATTCGAATCGTAAACCAGGACCTGCTGTCGATCATAGTCGGCCACAAATTTGGTCCCGTCCTTGTCAATGGTCATATTGATCGGCCTGGACAATTTACCCTGGCCCTGATCGTGAAGCCAATCAAACTTCTTGTTGATCAGGTCGACGACGATCACGGTGCCGAGCTGCGCATCGCAGATATAGATCACGCCGTCATGAACCGCAACCCCGTAGGGCTTGCCGAACCGATTGGCCTTGACTCCCCCGACCACAAAGGCCTCAAATTTTGAATCTTTCTCCACGTCTTTGGATGAAGAGACGCGCTTTAAGAATTGGATCTTAGGGGGGTTGGGAGGCGGAGGGAAAAAACGGGTCCCCAGTTCGGCCCTTTTCGGCATACACCCGCCTCCCCCGAGGAGAGATAATCCGATCACAATCGTACAGAGAATATAAACAGTATCCATGGCCCCTATTCTACTTTTCATGATTCACCTATTCCCACTGTTTTGTTGGTTAAAAGAAGATGGCACACCGGACCTCGGCGGCTTTTCAAAAAATCCGAACCATCGGCTAATGCCTTGATTTTATTGCCAGAATATCATTGCTACCGAGTACTGTCAAGTTCTCCTTTGTGCAAGGGTGTGCGACAAATTTATGGGTAGAACCGTCAAGCGCATGCCCTGTTTTCCC
>CAKKPE010000081.1 GCA_919901565.1 bacterium | reverse complement strand
GCGGATGCAACGACTGCGTACAATACGATAGCAGGCTTGCCGTTCGTTTACGACTATACTGGTGTTGTCCTGGGTTCAGCGGGATACACCACGCTCACGCCGGGTGTCTATCATTTTGACTCGACGGCGCAGTTGACCGGAGCACTCACGCTCGATTTCCAGGGCAATCCCAATGCGGACTTCATTTTCCAGATAGGGAGTACACTCACGACCGCAAGCAGCTCTTCTGTTAACGTCATCAATGGGAATTCACTTAGCGGTGTGTATTGGCAGGTCGGAAGTTCTGCGACTCTGGGTACAGACACTATCTTCGCAGGCAATATTCTTGCTCTTGCGAGTGTTGGCCTTGATCCTCGGGCAGAGATTCTGTGCGGGAGAGCCTTCGCTCTAACTGGGGCAGTGACGTTGACAGACAATCTTATCTCCAACAATAACACCGCCGAAGACTTCGGTAGCGGACGCTCCGACTTCGGCAGCTACGGCTTCAGCGGCGGCAGCGCGGCACCGGTCCCGGAACCCTCAACCATGCTCCTCCTTGGCTCTGGACTGGCTGGATTGGTGGCATTTAGGAAAAGGTTCAAGAAAGCCTAATCAGGCGTAATTTATTGAATTGATAAGAATTCCTTGCCGGAGGTCGTCGGCTTGCCCCGTGATATGCTTTTCATATATTATCGGGGTGAGCCATTTTATGACGGATGGTCTGCCCAGTCAGAAGTGTCATTGAGTGCTGGCCTTCTTGTATGTCGTACTCTACTTTTTTGCAGGAGGATGCAAAGACTGGGCATCCAAAGAAATAAGAAAAATGCCTGATATATCAGGAGACTCCTGATATATCAGAAGGCGGCGCCTTTCACAGGATCATTCCACCATCGTCGTCCTCACTGAAATTTCAATGTTTCCAACATCATAGAAACTCCTGTCCTGCCAACAACAGTTCTGGCACACATCTTGCTATTCAATTTGCCATGACATTAACCCAGATAGAACACGCGATCCGCTGTATGCTCGTTGCTACTGTTTTCTCGCTTGCCTTGATGACTCCGGGCGCCGTTTTTGCCGAAGAAGACCCCGCTCTCGATACCAAAGAGCAGCAACGCGCGCCGACCGCATTCGCCGACGACAAGCCGAAGCCGGTGATGAACTGGGGAATTGGAGACGGCAAGGACTACCTCATCCCGGCTGCCGACATATTTCTATTCGATTTCCTGCTGAACCAGTACGATCGCAGGTTCTCCGGTTCCTCTGTTTACGATTCCACCCTCTCCTCCATCAAGACGAACTTCACCGGTGATTGGGTCTACGACAGCGACCCGTTTGCCATCAACCAGTTCGCGCATCCCTATCAGGGTTCGATGTATCACGGCTTCGCCCGATCAGCCGGCCTCGGTTACTGGGAATCGTCGGCCTACACCATATTGGGCAGCGCGGCCTGGGAAGTGGCGGGCGAAACCACCAAGCCCTCGATCAACGACCAGTTCACGACCGGATTTGGGGGCAGCTTCCTTGGTGAACCGCTGTTTCGCATGGCGAGCCTCTTGCTTGAAAGCGGCGAGGGCGGAAGGCCCGGATTCTGGCGCGAACTCGGCGCAGCCGCGATTTCGCCGTCCACCGGTTTCAACCGGCTGGCTTTCGGTGACCGTTTCGACGGAGTGTTCCGGAGTAACAATCCAGCGGTCTACACGCGCTTAGATCTGGGCGTGAACTTCAACTCGACCGTGAGCTCGGACGTGAATGTGAACCGGAATGCGGAAGAGCCGTCCATTCCGCAGAGCTACAAGGTTGGTGAGGCGGTTGCTAACTTCACCATCGCCTATGGGCTTCCCGGCAAACCCGGGTATCATTACACACGCCCGTTCGACTACTTCCACTTCCAGTTCACCGCCGCCAGCAGCAACGCCTTAGAGAACGTCATCACCCGCGGCCTGCTCTGCGGAACCGACTACTCGTTGGGCGACAACTACCGCGGCGTGTGGGGTCTTTACGGCACTTACGACTACATCGCGCCGCAGATCTTTCGCATCTCCACCACTGCGGCTGCGCTCGGCACCACGGCTCAATGGTGGCTCTCACCCATGTTGGCACTGCAGGGTTCGGTACTCGCCGGCGTCGGTTATGGCTCGGCCGGCACTATTCGTGGCGTCGGTGAGCGAGACTATCACAATGGTGTTACGCCGCAGGGCTTGCTCGCCCTGAACCTCATCTTCAGTGATCGCGTCTCCCTCGACATGACGGGGCGAGACTACTACGTCAGCGACACCGCCTCCGACGAGAACGGGGGAAATGAGAATATCATACGCGTCGACGTATCGCTTACGGTGCGCATCTACAACCTCCACGGCATCACGCTCAAATACGTGACATCCCAGCGCGATGCTCAATATACCGATCTCCCTGACACCCATCAGAAGGTCGGAGCCATCAGCATCGGCTACGCCTACCTGGGGCAGACGCACTCCGGCGCTGTCGACTGGCGGCCCAAAAGCAGCGGCGGGCCTTAACCCGGAGAGCCCACAACAGCCCGGCGATTCAGGGCCGACCGTTCTTCTCCAACTTTATTTCATTTAAGGAGTTCCTCATGAAAAGATTTAGTCTTACAGCCGCGATGGTAGCCCTGCTTTGCCTTCATTCCGGTATTGCCGCCGCGGTCAGTGACTTGCCGGCTGACATTGTGACGGGCCTTCTTCCACTGACTTCGTACGCCATCGCCTATTTCAAGGGCGATGACGAGGGCAAGAATCAGTTTCTTCGCAGCAACATCGTCAGTCTGATCGCAACCACTACGCTCAGGGTCGCCTTTAACGGGACCAGCTGGGGCGAACGTCCCAACGGCAACGAGTATGCATTCCCGTCCGGACATGCGGCGTTTGTGACCTCAAGTGCCGCGTTCCTGCAGGACCGTTACGGCTGGAAGTACGGCCTGCCTGCTTATGCGCTGGTCGGGTACGTAAGTTACGTGCGAGTCGAGAACGACCATCATCGCTGGCGCGACATCATCGCCGGCACTGCCCTGTCTTACGGCATATCCAAGTTGTTCGTTACGCCGCAGAACGCGACCCATATCGCACCGGTCATCGGCCCTGGTTATCTTGGCCTGCGCTGGGAGCGCTCTTTTTAGACAGATGCCGGGTCCTTGTTGTTCGGTGGATCCTCAACATGCCTTGCGCATTGTTACGGTTTCCAGGCATGTAATGCGGGTAAAGACACTTTATTGTTACAAAATATATGACATCAAACTTCCATTTGCCGGTGCAAGCAAAAGAAAGCCTGGGCGGCTTCGTCATTGCCGGCAATCATCGCCCTTTAACTTTTTATGAGGTGAACTATGGGAATAAACAATCGGGCAGTTGATGAAACTGGAGATACCGCGGCAGAGTTCCAAGGTTCGAGTAAGTCAACCGGCTTTAAGAATGCCAAAAATATTATTGCTGATAAGTTGCATAATGTTGCCGGGGCTCTATCTGAAAAAGCGGCAAATCAGGACGCGCCATCCGGCATAGCTCAGTACGGAAAGCAGGCATCCGAATGGTTGGACCAATCAGCCGAGTACGTTCGGCAATTCGACTATGAGCAGGCAGATGCCAGTGCCCGAGAATACGTCAGGCAGAATCCAGGACGCAGCCTCTTGATAGCAGGAGCCGTCGGCCTGATTATCGGATCTATTTTTCGACGCAGGTAAGAAAGAACTTTTTCTCAATGAACAACATAGTGGTAAACAAGGACCCTACAAAACAACGCGAATCTTTCACTGAACTGCTGGGACAGATTGCCAACAACTCAGCCGCGGTGCTCCACGACGAAATTGAGCTCGTGATCCAGGGAATTCGCGAAAAGGTGAGGGTTGTTCGCAGCGGAGTCTTAACAGTCGCGATAGGAGTGGTCATAAGTTTTGCCGCATTCATCTCTCTTTGCGCTGCATTGATCATCGAACTCACTTATTATATGGCCCCCGTCATTGCGGCGCTTGTCACTGGAGTGATGCTTGCTTTAATCGGTGTCGTCATTGCCTTCATCGGCTATAAGCAATTGAAGAAATCGATCCATAAAACATAGAAGACAATACAAACACTGAAAAGGAGGACTAAGGAATGTCTGAAAGAGCGTATCTAAGTAACACAAGGGAAGCGGATGTCGAGCGCAGTACCGAAGATATACGTCAGGATATAGCTAATAAAGAAGAGAACATTTCCCAGACAGTCGAGCAAATCGGCGAGCGTATCAAAGAGAAACTGGATTGGCGCGGATATGTGAAGGACTCTCCATACTGGGCGATAGGGGCTGCCGCCGGCCTTGGCTATCTTGCCTCATGGATGTTCATAACACGCACCACTCCCATGGAGCGAATCATGGGTTCCATCGCCGAGGAAGCTCGCGATTCACTCGGTGGCCTGCGAGCCGGAGCTGACGGCCCCGGCCTAATCAAGGTGATCCTGCTAGGTATTGCCACGAAGGCTGCCGCCAGCTGGATAAAGAATGCAAACTCGACATCTGTGGCAAGCGGTGGCGACGTGCCTCGACCGCAGACAGGAGGTGGTTCAACCGTTAGCCCGGGAGCGGATACGTAAAATATTATTAAAATTAACAGTTAACGCTTGATCTTTATTAGGAGGATAACATGGATATCGAAAAGAACAAATACAAGACCCCCAAACAGCAAATGGCAGGAGAACCCGGCAGCGATAGTACGACTGCTCAGAGCATCTTGGAACGCGGCGCCGAGGTTTACGGGCAAGCGGAGCAGGCTGTAAGTGATGTTTATGATAAAACAGCCCAGGCGGCAAGCGAAACTTATAAACAGGCCAAGAGTTATAGCAGCGAAAATCCGGGCAAGACAATTCTTATCGCGTTAGGGGTAGGAGTAGGACTGGGGTTTCTCTTGGGTGCAAGCTCTCATCACTCGCGTACCAGCCGGTTTGCCCAACCCGTGGTCAACGCTCTCTCCGACATTGCTCTGGAGTTTTTCCGTTAAACCTTTCTGTTGCGGGAAAAAGCAAAGCAAAAAATTAGGAAAAGTTCCAAGGCGGAGATAGTGTAAAGAGGATACAGGAATGAAGAAAAAGCGCTCTCCCAGGGGAAAAGGTGTCCGTGACAAAAGCAGGGTGGAAACTCTGGAACCGGCTGTGTCGGTGCTGCGCATGCCAGTGGATGTGTACAGTGTTTCGCTCGCGGTGCTGGCGGTACTCGCGGTCGTCTTCGCTCTGCACTGGGCCAGGGCGGTGTTCATCCCGCTGATGCTGGGTGTGATGATCAGCTATGCGCTTTCTGCCCCCGTTAACCTTATGCAAAAATGGCACATCCCGCGGGCCATTGGCGCCGCTGTGTTGCTGCTCGCTATCGTGGGCGGGACGGGCACTGCGGTTTATTCGCTCGGCGATGATGCTGGTGAGCTGCTCGCAACCCTGCCCAAAGCCGCGCACAAGTTCCGCCTGGCGCTGCTCAAAGAACGGGGAATGTCCGAAGGCACGATGGAGAAAGTGCAAAAAGCCGCCACCCAAATCGAGCGGGCGGCGAGCGCGGCAGGTGCCCCGGCCCCTTCCGCGCCGAGCGGCGTAACGCGGGTGCAGGTCGAGAAGCCCCGACTCAATATCAAAGACTACCTTTGGATGGGAACCAAAGGGGCGATTGGGTTTGCCGGTCAGCTCAGTATGGTATTGTTTCTGGCGTATTTTATTATGGTTTCGGGTAACACGTTCCGGCGCAAAATGGTCAGGATTGCCGGTCCCACCCTGAGCGAGAAAAAAATCACCCTCCGGGTGCTGGATGAAATTACCGAGCAGATTCAACGTTATCTGCTGGTCCAGATATTCACCAGCGTTCTGGTAGGCGTGGTGACCTGGCTCGTGTTTCTCTGGATCGGCCTGGAGAATGCGGCAATCTGGGGAATCGCCGCCGGGGTATTCAATACCATCCCCTATCTCGGTCCGGTCATCGTTACCGGCGGCACTTCGCTCGTTGCCTTTCTCCAGTTCGGAACATTCAGTATGGCGCTTCTGGTCGCCGGCATCTCGTTGCTCATCACGAGTCTCGAAGGTTACTTGCTGACGCCGTGGCTTACCGGCCGGGCAGGCCGGATGAACCCGCTGGTCGTTTTCATCGGCGTGCTGTTCTGGGGTTGGTTGTGGGGCGTGTGGGGGTTATTGCTGGGCGTGCCCATCATCATGATCATCAAGGCGGTATGCGATCGGGTGGAGGATCTGAAACCGGTCGGAGAGCTGCTCGGCGATTAGCTGGGTATCTTGGCCTGCGCTGGGAGCGCTCTTTTTAGACAGATGCCGGGTCCTTGTTGTTCGGTGGATACTCAACATGCCTTGCGCGTTGTTGCTACGGCGCCAGTTTTATAAGCGCCTTAATTTTCTTGATGTCAAGTGACTTCAGGAAAGCCGGGTTGTGAAACCATATGGCATTGAAGCGGAAGTCGTACATCTCGACGATTGCGTCGTCCGGGGTCCATCCGTCGAACACCATTCGATATACCGCGATGCTGTATCCAGTACGGTCTTTGCCTGCTGCGCAATGAACGAACACCGGCGAACTGTCCGGGTCTTTTAGTGCTCTCTCTATCACTTTCATCAGCACGACGAGTTGCGCTTGATCGGGATCCCAAGCGTGCATTGGTATGCGTAGATATTTGAGGTGCGTTCCGCCCAGCATTGAGAAATCGTCGTAGTCGTCGTGGCTGTCTCGAAGGTCAATCACAGTCTTAACACCGGCGCGCTCCAAATTACGAAATCCATCTTCTGTCGGTTGTGCCCCGCGCCAGAGTGCCGGAGATACCTTTGCAAAATTTTCAACGCCTGCAATGCATGTGTCGCAAGGCTGCGCCCGGCTCTGTGTGGGTGGTATGGCCGGGCGCATTGCGCATCCGGCAAGCAGGATCGTGCTGCAGACAAGAATGCAACAACTCGTTATAGATATTCTCATGTTTGGACTCGACAAGCATTTTCAGATGAACGACACAATTCCGATACGACGCCTATGCTGCGGTTTACAGGAAGCACGCCGCACAACAAAAATATACCATATAATACTGATTTGATACAGCAATTCCTGGCCAAAGCATACTCTATCTTGACAACTATCCGATTGTAGGGTATTTTTCTGACATGCATATGAAAGCAAATTCGTATCATTCAATGCCACTGATAGCCTGTCAACGGTAAACAAATGTTGTGTTGGTCTGGGCCCGTTGCGATTAGAAGATCAGTTGTGATATTTCTGGGCGTGATTCTTGTGAGTGGATGCTCGGGATATAAGCCATGTAATCCCACGCTGGTGGCGGAAACCGTGGAAATCACCGCTAACCCTCCCTCTGCCTGCATGGTGGATGGATGCACTTTAGCGCCGGGCTTTAACTTCACGGCATGTTGTAATACGCATGATGTGCGGTATTGGGCGGGTGGTACATACGACGAACGCAAGACGGCTGATCTTGAATTCCGCCAATGCATCGTCGATGCTGATCATAATGTCCTCGCGAAACTCTATTACTACAGTGTCCGACTTGCCGGTACGCCTTTTCTGCCCACGCCATGGCGGTGGGGCTTCGGCTGGGAGTACCCACGTGGCTATAAATAGCGGGATACGGGTGGCGTTTGTTTGTCGTGATCCTTCCATGGTTTCGGTCCTGACCTTTCCCTTGCTTTCTCGATGAATATTCATTACCATGACACCTATGGCGCGCATTTCGAATGAGATCCATGTCAGCCTGCTCCAGATCAATCCCTCGCTTCATGGTCCGGACAGAAGGATTGCAAAAACCCTGGACCTGGTCCGCTGTACGGCAGAACAGCAGTCCGGGGTACTGGTCCTTCCCGAGATCTGGTCCGGGAGTTTCGAATACCCTGATCTGCTGGAACTCAGCCGGAGGACCCCGGATATCTTGAAGGAGATCTGTGATCTTTCCAGAACCTGCTCATCAGTGATCATCGGATCCCTTCCTGAAAGAGACTCAGGGCATCTCTACAACACGGCGGCCGTTGTTGACCACGGCCGGATCATCGGACGGTACCGGAAGGGGCATCTCTTCACGCCCATGCATGAAGACCGCTACTTTACGCCGGGCCGATCCAGAAAAATTTTTTCCACGACGTTTGGCCGGATCGGACTGGCCATCTGTTTTGACCTCCGGTTCCCGGAACACTTTGCGGGTTTACGCGGTCGGGGCGCATGGCTCCTCATTGTCCCCGCACAGTGGCCGGACCCCCGGTGCGCGCAATGGGAGTCCCTGCTGATCGCCAGGGCCATCGAAAGCCAGGCCTTTGTCGCCGGATGCAACCGGGTGGGACGGACCCGGACGGACCAGTTCTGCGGGAACTCCCTGATCGTGGACCCAAGGGGTGCCGTGATCGCCAGGGGAGGCAGGAACGCCGAGGTGGTCTCGGCCGTGCTCAGACCAGGAACAGTTGAAACCGTCCGCAAAGAGATCCCCATGCAGAGAAAAAAACAGAGGTCCTGAATGGAACGGCATATCCAGGAATTTCTTCATTATATCCGGATCGAAAAAGGGCTCTCCGGCAATACCGTGGCCGCCTATCAGGGAGACCTGACGCATTTCATGAATTTCCTCAAGGATCAGGAGATCAGGGAATCCAGGGCCATAGACCGCCGGGCGGTCCTTTCCTACCTCATCCATATCAAACGGTCAGGGCTTAACGTCTCCACGGTCCAGCGAAGACTGGTCAGCATCCGGATGTTTTTCCGTTTTCTGATCCAGGAAGGACGGATAAAGAGCGATCCAGCCGAAAACATCGAGTCCCCAAAAAAAATCCAGTACCTTCCCCAGACCCTTTCTCCCGGGGAAGTGGAGAGCCTCCTGCATGTACCTGACCCGGATACACCCCTTGGGAAACGGGACCGGACCATGCTGGAGGTCCTCTATGCCACCGGGCTTCGTGTCAGTGAACTGGTTTCCCTGAAGATCCCGGACATCAACCTCGAAGTCGGCTACCTGATCACCATGGGAAAAGGGGGAAAAGAGCGCCTGGTCCCCATGGGCGATTCAGCCCAGGCATGGATCAGGGACTATCTGCTGCATGACCGGCCCCGGATCCTGAAATCACGTCACAGCGACTTCCTCTTTCCCAACCGGTTCGGCAAGGGTATGAGCCGTCAGGGGTTTTTCAAGATCATCAAAAAATATGCCATTCAGACAGGCATCCGCAAAAAAATATCCCCCCATACACTCAGGCATTCATTTGCCAGCCATCTCCTTGAAAACGGAGCGGATCTCCGGTCCGTCCAACTCATGCTCGGACATTCGGATATCTCCACGACCCAGATCTATACCCACGTCACAAAAGAGCGTCTCAAAAAGGTTTTTGATAAATTTCATCCGAGAGCGTGAATAACTTTGCGTTCAAGGGTTTAAGGGTTGAAAGGTTTAAGTAGAGCTTGAGCACTTCACTCGAACCCAAGTTTATTATTAGATATCTTTTTCATTGACACCTATCATCTAATAGTTTATAAAAAAACTAAATCTATAGTTTCTATCTTATCTGTTCATGGTGGTCAATTTGGTTAAACGAAAAAAAGGAAATGACCGCGTGGCGAACAACAAAGAACCCGCTCAGACAGACAAAAACCTTGATCAACAGGCACTGTACACCATCGGCGTGGCAGCGGAACTCATTGGGACCACAGATCAGACACTCCGGCTTTATGAAAAACACGGGTTGATCAAACCCGACCGGCGCGGCAAGAACCGGTTCTTTTCCAACAATGATATCAAGTGGATGAGATGCATCCGTGACCTGATCCATACGGAAAAAATCAGCATCGAAGGGATCAAGAGGCTTCTGGATTATGCCCCATGCTGGGAAATCAGACGATGCCCGACCAATATCAAGAATTCCTGTTCCGCGTTCAAGGAACCGAACAAGCCGTGTTGGGAGATCGCCAGGGGGAGCTGCAGCGAAAACAGCAAGGACTGCGAGCACTGCATTGTCTATCTGTCACGGACCCGCAAGAAAAACTGAAGGGTTTCAGTTCATTCCAGATCTTTTCTCGTCAGCACATAATTATTCAGATTTTGAATCTTCCGCCGGTACGGCATCCTGCCCGGCCTGGGGAGGTTCCGCTGCAGGCTCATTCAAACCCCCTGGAACCGCTTCCGTCCCCTGGGTCTCTGTCTCTGCCCGGGCAGGAGCGGTCTCTTCAATCCTGATCTGCCCAGTGGTTTCCTGTTTAGAGGAATTTCCCCTCCACCTGAATAAACCGTATCCCAGAACAAGGAGACCCGCCGCTATAAAAAGAGCGATGAGGCCCCAAAGAACCGGGGCCGTCTTCCTTCTGTCGTCACTGTAAGCCGGATGATCCATACCCGCAGGCTGGGATTCTCTGGAGATATCTTTGGTTTTTTTGTATTCCTGGTACCGCAGCATGGCTTCGTCCGGGTCCAGACCTATGTAGCTTGCGTAACTCTTTACGAATCCCTTGACAAAGACCTCCGCGGGCAGTTTTGCTTCATTGTCCTCTTCTATGGCCTCCAGATACCGGTAGCTGATCTTGGTCTCATCCGATATCTCCCTGAGCGAAATCTCTCTGAGTTCCCGCTCTCTTTTCAGGTGCTCGCCGAAAGAAGGCATCATTATCCTTTATGTTTTTTGATACCGGAGGCCCCTATTCCCCGTTAGAGGGAAACACCCCGCAGGAAATTACTGCAAGAGATCCAGATAACTTGACGCATCATCCGCCATCTTGCTTTCGGGAGCAAGTTCCATGACGGCCTGGAAATGTACCTGGGCATTGTCAGCGTCACTGTTTTTGAAGTACGAAAGCGCCAGCCAGTAATGGAAATAGGCCAGGCTCAAATCGTTGACTTTATCACCTTCAGCCCGGGGATGCATTTGTATCGCCTTGCTCAAGATCTGAATGGCTTCTTCGGTCTGGTTGTTCTGGTAGTACAATCTCCCAAGGTCCAGGTAGGCCCTGAGCAGAGCCGGATCCTGCCGTACGGCATCGAGCATGGATGATAAGGCATCCTTGACATTCCCCATCTTCTCGTAGCACAGCCCGATGTTATGGAGGGCCTTGGCAGGCGTTGCATAAAAGGGGTCCTCCAGGGCCTTCCGGTATTGTTCAATGGCTTCGGTATATTTCTCCTTACGGGCATAGAGTGTGCCAAGATTGACATAAGCATTGGAGTAGCCATTGTTCAGGGAAATCGCTTTTTTGTATTCTGTCTCGGCCTCATCAAAGCGTTCCGTATAAAAATAAACGAGCCCTTTGGCATCGTGGATCTTTGGGTCATCATCATGGAAGGACTCGGCCTTCCGTAATTCAAGAAGGGCATCCTGGTAGTTCCCTTCGTTCAGTTGCTGTATACCAAGCTGATAATAGGCATCCGCAGTTTTTTGTTCGGCCTCTTTCTTCTGTGACAGTCCTGCACAGGATGGGATGAAAACAAGGATGGTAAAAAGCAGGAATATGGAAACCGTTTTCTTCCGGTGCATTCAGATATCCTCAAAATGTGTAAGGTCCTTGAACATCCTGAAACGCTGCTTGATCTCTTCATACGTCAGACCGCGCATCCGGTTGATGCTGAAGTCCTCCACATTAAAAGAAGCCATGACACTGCCGAATATCATGGCCCGGCGAAGCGACTCATCATTGACCTCCTGTACATTGGACAGGTACCCCATCAACCCTCCGGCGAAGGAGTCCCCTGCCCCGGTCGGATCAAAGACCGTCTCCAGCGGGTAGGCCGGAGCAGAAAAGATATTGACCCCGTTGAACATCAGTGCGCCGTATTCCCCCCGCTTGATGATCAATATCTTCGGTCCGTATGAGAGTATCCTGCGGGCGGCCTTGACAAGATTGGCCTCTTCGGTCAGCTGCCTTGCTTCTCCGTCGTTGATGGTCAGGATGTTCACCTTCCTGAGGACCTTCAGCAGGGCGTCCCGTTTTCCCCCGATCCAGAAATTCATGGTGTCCATGCCCACGAATTCCGGGCTCTTCACCTGCTGAAGCACGGACAATTGAAGTTCGGGATCGATATTGGCCAGAAAGACATATTTGGCGTCCCGGTACGAATCCGGGATCTTCGGGGAAAAATTTTCGAAGACATTGAGCTGCGTCTCCAGCGTATGGGCCTCATTGAGTTCAAAGGAATACTCCCCCTTCCAGCGAAAGGTCTTGCCCGGGACCCTTTGCAGCCCCAGGGTGTCGATATTCCTGGTATTGAGGAATTCGATCTCCTTTTCGGGAAAGTCCTCCCCTACCACAGCCACGAGATGGATGTCATTGAAAAATCCGGCGGACAGGGAAAAATAGGTGGCGGACCCGCCTATGGCCTCATCCACCTTTCCGAAAGGCGTTTTGACCGAATCGAAGGCAACGGATCCTACAACCAGAAGACTCATTATCCATCCTTTCTACAGGAGAAACTCAAGCCGTTTCCGTGTCTCATGAGGGAAATGGGCCGGGTCCGTGAGGATAGCCGACTTCACGGCATCCCTGCACCTGCAATTTGTCTTCAATATCTTTTCGGAAAGAGAGAGCCTGATGATCTCCTTGGCCTTGGCCACATTGTTCCTCAGGGTCGTCAGCACCGCATCCGCGCTCACATCATCCTCTTCCGTGTGCCAGCAGTCATAATCCGTTGAAAGGGCCAGCGTAGCATAACACAACCCGGACTCCCTGGCGAGCTTGGCCTCGGTCACATTGGTCATGCCGATCACATCCACACCCCAGGTACGGAAGATATTCGATTCGGCCCTGGTTGAGAATTGCGGACCCTCGATGCACAGATACGTCTTCCCTGAGTGGACCTTTGCCCCGGAGCGTTTCCCGGAATCAAACAGCAGACCGCTCAGCTCACCGCATACCGGATCGGCCATGGCCACGTGCCCCACAATCCCGTCGCCGAAAAACGTGCTGATGCGATTCTTCGTATGATCGTAGAACTGGTCCGGGATCACGATGTCACCCGGGGCGATATCCTCCCTCATGCTCCCCACCGCACTCACCGATATGATCCTCCGCACCCCCAGCTTTTTCATGGCACAGATGTTGGCCCGGTAATTGATCTCCGATGGAAGGATGCGATGGCCCCTGCCGTGCCGTGGCAGGAATGCAATCCCGATACCGTTCAGCTTGCCCACCAGAAACAGATCCGAAGGGTCTCCGAACGGGGTGCTGACAGCAACCTCACGGAGCCCTTCGATCCCCTGTATATCGTAGAGCCCGCTCCCGCCGATAACGCCTATGTCTATGGTTTCAGACATATCACCTCCTGAAAAACAACGTTATCCTATCACCTGAAGCATAACCAGTCAAGTCATTTGCACATCTGTGTTTTGTATGCTATAATCCTGCAAAACAAAAGACAAGCCCAAAGAAGACCTCCTTTGTAAGAGTGGAAAAGTTTATATCACATCAGATGGGACAGCAAATATACAGTTTGTGGAGAATCACGGGCCCTGCTCGTAAATATTCAGCAGAAGGGAAACAAATGGCAGGCAAAAAGAAATATTACGCAATCGCAGCCGGCCGCAGGCCCGGCATTTACGACGACTGGCCCGCTGCCCTGACCCAGGTAGAAGGATATACAGGGGCACGGTTCAAAGGGTTCCCGACCCGGGAAGAAGCTGAACAGTGGCTCAGAAATCCGGTCTTCACTCCGGGACCTGCAGCAAAAACCAGGGCCAAGTCAGCACCGTCCACCCCGGGCAACAGCCCCAGGACCGGCGAGATCACGATCTACACCGATGGCGGTTGCATTCGTAACCCAGGCCCTGGCGGGTACGGGATCGTTCAGATCGATCATGATGAACGAAAAGAGAGGTCCGGTGGTTTCCGTTTGACCACCAACAACCGCATGGAGCTCATGGGCTGTATCGTGGCCCTTCGGGGGCTGGAGCGCCGGGACAGGTCCGTGACCCTCTATACGGACTCCAATTATGTTGTGAACGGCATCCGCAAAGGATGGGCAAAGAGCTGGCGGAAAAGGGGCTGGGTCAAATCCGACAACAAGCCCGCCATGAATCCGGACCTGTGGGCTGAACTGCTGGACCTTGTCGGAGATCTGGACATCACCTTCGAATGGGTAAAGGGCCATGCCGGCAATCCGTTGAATGAGCGGTGTGATGAATTGGCCTTGTATTCTGCAAAGCAGAAGGGATTGCCCGAGGATCATGGTTATAAAGGTCAACCCTGACCTTCTGTCATCCGTCCTCTTCTTTCGCTGTCGTCTGCTCCTCTCAAGGGGCTAAAGGGTAAGGAATTTGTTTGCCGGATAACGTCTTCACATAAGTGATCACATCCACGATATCCTGATCGTTCAGGCCCATGCCCTGTGAACCAAAGGAAACCATGTGCGTCCCGACCCTCCCGTCCCTGAGGGTAATGGCCAGAAACTCCGGGTCGGCATACTTCTGGACCACCGGATTTCTCAGGTTCAGACCGACACCGCCCTCCCCTCCCTTGCCGTGGCAGTCCACACACCGGATGTTGAAGATCTCCTCTCCCCGTTTCGCATTCCCCTGGTATTTTGCGAACTCAAAGGGCTTCGGTCCGGCCGCAGGCCTGTCCCGGGTGATATACCTGATGATGGCGTCAATTTCTTCAGGTTTCAATCCGGCTGCGGCCTCCTTCCATGACGTCATCGGGGTACCGCTCCTCCCCTCGGAAATTACGGTATGGAGATACTTGTCGCTGACCGCAGCCAGGAAAGGCGGGTTCTGGATCGCAGGGATAGTTCTCTTGAAGACCTCGTCATAGACGCTGTCTTTGCCGGTGCCATGGCACCCGACGCAGTAAAGATTGTACATGGATTCGCCTGGGTCTCCCGGCTCTTCCGGTGCATAACCAGACTCGTCATGATGTCTATAATCTCTTGGAATTTCTTCGCTCCGCAGGGATAGCACATACGTGGTCAGGAGGATGGACTCCTCATCGGTCAGGTCCGCTATCATTTCACTCTGCGGCACGATGTTCCTCGGATCGTCAAAGTGCTGCTTCATCCAGGCATAAACGGTCCTCTCTCCCCGCACATGGGCCATGGGGAAGTAGGCAATGGGCTGCGAGCCCACACCGTCCAGCTTTTTACCCAGGATCCCGCCGCGGCCCTGCATCTTATGACACCCCAGGCAGCCCCTTTTTTTGAATATGGCTTCCCCCTTCGCTATCTTCTCCCCTCCGTTTTTTGAGAGCCAGCCCATGTTGTGGCAGGACGGGCAGGCGCTCTGCATGTATTCGGTCGGAAGGATCGGCTGGTCCCAGTGCGTCTCGTGGCCGATGCCGTGCGCATTCCTGATATCTATGGCGCGGCCCTGGCCGTGGTGACAGATGGTGCACCCGAACCTGTCCGGCGGATGGTTCTTCAGGTAATCTCCGCTGTGGCTCCGGATCGGCTGGTCCACATCGGACACCATTTCATTGTCTATGCCGATATGACAGCTCATGCAGCGGTCCACTTTGTTCAAATCGGCCAGATAGACCTGCTGAATGTCTATCTTGAATTCCTTCGCCAGTTCACGCGTCTTTTCATCCGACGCCCTCTTGATGACCAGCTTCTTGTATTTTTCCTGGTAACGCATCCATTCCGGGGAGATATTGTCCGTATAGATCGCCTGCACCGAATAGACCACAAAGACCACGCTGGATATCAGCAGCAACCATGAATAGAGTCGATTGTACATTTTCTCCCTCACCTATTGGACATTAGAATTCGGAGTTCTTTATAACGGCGGCACTGGCCCGCAGGTAAAGTCTTCCCACCCTGTGCTTCCCTGGCATGGGTTGAAGAGACCACGCTGTAAGGGACCGGGGTCCATTCCGTATTTTGTCAGCTCATCCTGCAGAAACGCTCTTAAAAGTCCGGCCAGTTTTTTATAGAACTCATGGCCATCCGATTCCTGTATCAGACTGCAATAGAGGAAGCCCCAGCCGGCAAGATGGTCTTCCAGGAATTTCCTGATTGCATCCTCGACAACCTGCACCCTGTCTTCAAACCCCTGTTCCATGGCCTGAAGCATCTTCATGTAAAGGAGAACCATGAATTCAAGCTCCACAGAGATATGATCGATGGACTCCCTGTTCTTCGCATCACTGGCCGCCTCGAATCCGAATGCCTTGTAAAAACCGGCTATGTCAGCCAGAAGGCGGGGCTTCCTGGATATTTTTTCCTGAACGTATTCGGTCTCGTAAGGGATAACCTTTGCCCCCATGTCGAAAAAAGAAAGATATTCCATCTGCATCTCTTCCAGGGAAGGCCTGTGCGTAATGAAATATTCCCTCAGTTCCCCGAGTTTCCTGGGAAGAGCGCCCTTGAAAATGAGGTCCGACTTCGGAAGAAACTCTTCGAGGAACTTCCATCCGTTCTCGTCGGGATAGGCAAACCCCAGGGACATCATCTTGTAGAGATAAATAATATTTTCCATGGTCTACTCCACCTTGACTTCGGCCCAGGATGGGCTCACCGCCTTGCGGCCTCCAACCTCCAGATGGCCTCCTTCCCAGACGGCAATGGCCAGAGGCATCTTTTCTCCGATCCTGAACTGCACACTTGAAGCATCATTAACGGCAAGAGGCCGGACAAAGAGGACTGTCCATGTTCCATTCTTCCATTCTGCAACACCCCTTGTGTTCTCGATATTTTTTGACGTGAGCGTCCCCGGCCCTTCAGCGGAAAGCTCCTCGACGATCTCCTTGTGCGGGAAGGAGAGGGGGTTATTTGCGGCCCTTCCCGGGATGAAGATCTCCTTCTCCTGCTGCGTCTTGTCCGTGCCTTTCCCTTTCACACTGTAGTCGAATGTATAGATATCGCTGGTCATGTTCGGATATGCGGTCTTGACGGTCTGAAAACCTTGATCCTGGTCCTTGCTTCTCCATGCCTTCCAGTAGATGACATGCACGGGTTTCCCCTCCTCTCCCATGAAGTATTTGGGGAGAGGGTCCCTCCGGACCGGAAATTCGAGCGCAGCAGCATCCGAGAAATTCACGACGTTGATCGAGTCGTTCCTGGTGCTGTCCTTCCAGGTAAGCCGGAAGGCGATGTATTTCCCGTCATGGACCGACTGGAAGAAAACCTCCTTGACGCCCACCTCCGCCGGTTTGGGAAGAACCAGAAACTGCCGCTGGAGGGGGTGCCTGACAGGAATCACTGTATCCCAGACCGGGTCATTCAGTCCGATCTGCTGCACGTCGACCGCCTTCTGGTAGGACGTGAACTCCGAAAAGGGAGTTTCCCCGGCATAAACCGTACCGGCGAATATAAAGCATGCAAGAATAAACAAAAAACTTTTGGCTCTCATGGCGTTCCCCTCCAATATAATTTTATTAAGAAATAATAAAATTATTTATGGTGTATTCTGTCTGTATGCATTGAGCTTCGCGTCATGATAGTCCCTGATAATCTTGGGTTCGGTGATCGGGACCTTTACGACCTCTTTCCCTTGCTCATCGTAACCGTAGGCGTATTCTTCATCCACCTTGAACGTGTGCAGGATCTTCTCCGTGCTCCCGATGAGTACAAGAAGCGCCTGAAGTTCGTGATCGTTCCTTGCATTTATGTAAGTCCCCATGGCTTTCTCCACCTTCGGGCCGAACATCTGCTCCAGGAACGATGGAGCAACGTGGATGGGAGGTATGTAATAAAGGTTGGGCTCCAGCCCGAACTGAGGATAGTAAGGAAGAGCAATCTTCTTGTAATGGATCAGGTAATCCATGGGATTGTCTTTCCTGGCATTGTCCGGTGTGCTGACAAACCCGTTGATCCGGATCTTCCCGATGCAGTTGGTTACGCACTGCGTCATCTCCCCTTTTTCAATCTTGGGATAGCACCCGATGCACTTCTCGCTCACCCTGGTCTCGACATTAAACATGGACTTCTTGTACGGGCAGGCCCGGACGCACTCCCTGTAGCCGCGGCAGCGCGACTGGTCGATCAGGACAATGCCGTCTTCCTCTCTCTTGTAGATGGCCTTTCTCGGGCACGCGGAGAGACAAGCCGGATACGTGCAGTGCGCGCAGGTCCTCGGCAGATAAAACATCCAGATCCTGTGGGGATAGGTCGCTATCCAGTCCCCCTGGTTGATCATGCCGGAGGCCTCGTCTTCCCCGAGATTCGGATGGGCCCAGTCGGCATCTTCGGGCAGGTGGTACAGGATCTTCTCGTCCTTATCGGCCGCCTCGAACAGGGTCTTGCCTGTATACTTGTTCCCTTTCCATTCCTGGGGCCCGAGTTTGGACAGGATGCCGAGGTCCCATCCGATGGGGTAGCCGCCATAGGGTTTGGACTCCACGTTGTTCCAGAACATATATTCCTGGCCTTTGCCCGACGTCCAGGTCGTTTTGCAGGCCAGGGAGCAGGTCTGGCAGGAGATGCACTTATTGAGATCAAAGATGATGGCCCACTGTTTCTTGGGTCTGTTCTCCGGATAGATGTACGAAGCGTTCCTCCCGATCTGCCAGTTGTAGACTTTGCGCATGTTATCTTTTCTCCTTTTATTTCCTTATGTTCCTTCTCCCTTTTGGGGAGAAGGTTAGGATGAGGGGGCTCTTTCCGGTCAACCCCTCACCCAAGCTCTCCCCATTCATGGGGAGAGGAAATTTATTGATTACCCTAAACTTTGTCCCCAAAAGAACTGAAACTCCATAATTGTGACACAGTCTTCGAGTCGGGGAATGACAAGTTGGCGTTGACTTATGACTCTATGTATAAATGACTTCCCCGTTGGGGCGGTTAAACAATCCTGATATATTTCCCGCTCATAAAGTCCTTCATCTTCTCATCCTCGTGGGTAGGCCGGATATGGTTGGCCGCGGGCCTCCACGGGCCTTTCCCGCCGATCCCGCCGTCCTCGGCCTTGGTGATTTTTACAAAACCCTCTCGGGGAGCACCGTTGGTGCAGTGTATGTCCGGCGCAAACCCCTTGCCGATGGTCTGCCCGAACATGTCCTTGTGTACCAGGGAGTCGGTCATGAGCGTGGGGCGCAGCCAGGCCCGGGTCGTGCTCTGGTGGCTCCCGTACCGGAACATGGCCTGGTAATTGGTATCGGGGTTCTTGGCCAGGCCGTCTTCCCGGGTTTCGTGACCCTTGACGCTTCCGAGGGTGGCGCAGTAGTTGTTGTGCCACATCCTGGTGACCCCCCTCGGCGTCCCGGGATAGTATCTCGCCCTGCAGAGGAGCCTGGCCACCTTGTAGGTGTACTCCCCTTCCTTCCATCCCTTGTATGGACGATCAGCGGGGTCGGCATCGATGTAGATGTAGTCCCCGTCTTCCACGCCCAGCTCCCTGGCATCCAGGGGATTGATATCCAGGTACATCTCCATGACGAAGGGGGTCCGCTTGTCCCTTCGATAGACATCGCCGAATGGCCCGAACCATACCGCAACGATGTCCGTATCCGCAGGCGTGGTATGTGCGCCGTGCCGGTACTTGGGCGTGTGCATGATGAACCGGAACCCTTGCTTTTTGGTCAGAGGATGCTTGGTCTTGAGCAGTTCCTCCACGGTCAGCTGCACATTACGCACCTGCCGGGTCTCGGTATATAGGTCGCTCGACGAGAATCCCCAGTCCTCGGGTTTCATCGGACGGATCGCAATGTGTTTATTTCCAACAATCACATTGGGCTCATGGATCGTGGAATCAATGGGTTCGCGGTAGACGATCATGTTCTCGCCATGCTCGACCCATTCCTTCTCGTACCGGTAGAATTCGAGCCTCCCTGACTTGGTGTAGTAAGGCTTCCCTTCCTGGACCTGCTCATAGCTCGAGATACGCGGGTAGGTTCTGCAGTTGATCAGCGCAGGGATCCCTTTCTTGGCGTTCTCCTCCAGCTGCCCGATGGTGTAGCCGACCAGATTGGCGGACTCGTCGATGATCCTCTGGGCATAGACGTTCACCTGGTCGTCGTGCACGAACTTCCAGTAATCATCGAACCGTTTGTCTTTTGTGACCTTGGCCAGCGAGTGGGCCACCCCGGAAAGGATCTCGACGTCGGGCCTGGTATCGAAGATCCTGGGAAGCGGGGTCCTCGGGTAGACCTGGACAAACGGGTTGGTGCAGGAGGCCGTGAAATCGAGCTGCTTGAATTCCGCGGGAGAGTCGCAGCCCCAGACGATGTCCGCATACTCGCACGAGGCCGTCCACCAGTAGTCCGCGACGGTGATCATCTCGAATCCCTTGAGGGTATTGAAGACCACGTCGTAGTGCCCTTTGGCGTTTCCGATCAGGGAGTTGGAGTTATTGACCATCATGCACTTGGAGGGGGTGTTCATATGGGTCTTGCCTGTAAAGAGATGCCCGCCGACACGTAGAGGCCTGTCGCCGTAATTGAAATAATGGGCGGACTCGTATTTCGAATATTTTTTGGTCCTTACCTTTTTCCCGGGATCGAGCTCCGCGTCAAAGGGATTCTCTCCCATGTAGGTCCCCATGCCTCCGAAGATGGCCGCGCGGTAATTGCCGGCATAGCTCCCCACGTTGCCTCCGAAGTGTCCGATATTGTCGGTCAGCGCCGCGAGGAAAAAGATGGCCCGGTCTTTCAGGTCGCTGTTGAAGTACTGGTTGGTACCCATGCCCGTGGCAAAGAGCGTCTGCTTTTTGTTGGCGGCGATCTGCCGGGCCAGGGCGATGATCGCATCCTTGGGCGCCCAGGTGACCCGGGATGTCTGTTCAGGAGTGAAATTCCCGTTGATGTATTCCTTCATGAGATCGAAGACCGGCCGCACCTGCACCTTCTTCCCGTCCAGGGTGGCCACCTCATACTCCCCTTCCAGCGCCGGGTTGACGTTGAAACGGTCCCCGTAGTCATCCCGCCCCACAGCCGCCGGAGCGGATGTCTTGTTGTCCCAGACCAGGTAATCCCCCCATTCCTCAAGCATCTCTTCCGGGATGAGCTGGTCCCCGTGTTCCCGTGTGGGAGAAGGCTTTGCATCTTTTTTCAGGATCTGCGTGTTCCTTTTCGGAATTTTCTTTGTATAACCGGCAATCAACTCTTCGGGCCTGAGGAACTGCAGGGTATCGCTCCGCACCAGGAACGGCAGGTCCGTGTTCCGCTTCACATTTTCCGCATCGTAGAGTTTCTCCTGAATGATGACCTGGGCCGCGCTCAGGGCCAGGGCCGGGTCGGTCCCGGGCCGGATCACGATCACCTCATCCGAACGGGCCGCCGTGGCCGGATACTCCACGGTGATGCACACGACCTTGGAACCCTTGAGTCTGGCCTCGGTCAGCCAGTGCGAATCCGGCATCTTGGTGGTAATCCAGTTCATGCCCCAGACCAGGATCAGTTTGGACCGTTCCACGGCAAAGAGTTCGAACTCGTTGGTCTGCATACCCGTGACCATGGGGTGGCCGGGCGGAAGGTCCGTATGCCATGAATAGCTGTCCCACCCGCGGGCGCCAATGGCCTTATCCTCGGGGACCTTGCGGATATCTGCGTCGAGCAGGCCGAGCATGTTTGCAAACCGGTAGTATCCGAAGATCCGGATCGCGCCCAGGAAGGCCATCCCGCCCCGGAACTTGAGGGTCTGCGTCCCGGCCCCGTGGGTGGCCTCCACCATGGCCGGATCATACCCCTGCTTGAGCAGGTACTTGCCGCCCCTGTCGCCGGAATAGGTCGAGGCGATGTTATAAAGGGCCTTCGCTGCCATGTCATAGGCTTCATCCCACTCGGCTTTCAGCCACTTGTCCTCGCCTCGTTTGAAATATTTTTCCGGCGGTTTTCCGGTGATATTGTCCCTTGGGAATCCGGCGTCCACCCAATCCTTGAACCCCTTCCTGACCATGACCCCTTTGACCCGGCGGTCACCGTAAATTCTCCGTACCAGACCCAGCCCTTTCTGGCAGACACGGGGATCCCACCGATGGGAGGCCTTGTTGCCATAGAGGTCCGTGGCTTCCCCATACCGGTAGGAAGGGCTGATCCTCGTAACCACACCATTCTTGACATGCGCCTTGAGCAGGCAGTTATGCGTATCATTCGGCGCGCAGAGGAAATGGAAGTTGCTGTCTTCCTGGTAGATGTTCCTGTAGACCCTCTCCCAGTCCTTGTCCGGATATTCAGCCAGAGGGTTCACATCGTCAAAGGGCTTCAGGAACTTGAACAGGGCATGCGCATCGGCCCCAACCAGCAATACCCCGGTCCCGGCAGCCGCTTTCAGAAAATTCCGTCTTGTGACCTCAGATCTCTTGTTTTCCATGGTGTGCTCCAGACTGGATTAATTAAGAACCTTACTTATTAAGGTTCTTAATAAAAACGACATCATATCGAAAATTCCTCCCAACCTCCCTTTGTCAAAGGGAGGAATTTCCACCTCTTTGGAAAAGAGGGGCAAGGGGAGATTTCATGAACCATGTCTATTCTATTTCGAGACTATTAATATATCCAATAGAGTCCGACCCCATTTATCAATGTATGGGCCATTGCGACTTGCTCCAGTAGAATCCCCAGTTCGGTCCCCGGAGTTCCGTACCCATATAGGTCAGAATCACGTAAGAGACCAGGAAAAACGTGAACAGGCTGATGGCGGCCATGCGGGTCGATCCGGTCCTTTTCAGGACCCAGAATGACCAGAGCACAAAGATCCCGACCAGCACGGTCCCGGGATTGATAAAGGTGATCACCAGCTGCGGGATGTCAGGCCACCAGTTCCTGAACCACCCGTAATTCACGGTAAAGGCCAGGATACCAATGGTCACCACCGCGCTCAGGAAGAAGGTCTGAAGAGTGACCGATACCCCCTGCCTGTTCGAGAACCAGACCCCGATATGGTCCTGTTCCCGGTCCAAATAGGGAATCAGCGCAAGACCCAACAGGGTGATGCCGGGGAGGCCCACCCCGCCCATGAATGCCGAATAGGAGATCAGCTCCTGAAGGCCGAGAAAATACCATGGCGCTTTGGCCGGGTTCTCGGGGATCAGGGGGTTGGCGTGCTCCTTGAGCGGGGCGTCAAAGTAGTATGCGAGGACCATCATGACAGCCATGCAGAGCATAAAGACCGCAAGCTCCGCTTTCAGGAGATTCGGCCAGCTCATCACGGTGTTCTCCACGTCCTTGTCCACTGACGGCGTCTTCCCCCGGACCAGTTCCATGAGGCCGTAGGTCTTGTAGGTCGGGAAGAGCCCGCCCTTTTTCGGTGGGCTTGGGATGGGATCGAGTCCCTGGTCCGAAGGCTGCCGCGGCTCGGGCTCAGGCCTGGAGAGCCCGCCGTCCTTGCGTATCCTCCAGAAATGGATCCCCGCCAGGATGAAAACCATGACCGGGAAGAAGATCACATGGAGGAGGTAGACCCGGGTCAGCGACTCCTGACCGGCGATCCGGCCGCCGAGAAAGAGTTCCTTGAAGAAACCGCCGGGATCAAAATACGGTGTGATGCCGAGGGCATCGGTGATCTCCTTGGGCGACTGAAGGATATTGGCCACGATCACGAGCGCCCAGTAGGCCAGCTGGTCCCAGGGGAGCATGTACCCTGACAGGCTGAGCGCGAAGGTCACCACCAGAAGGGTGATCCCCACCAGCCAGTTGAATTCCCTCCCCTGTTTGTAGGAGCCGGTATAAAAAACCCTGGCCATGTGAAGCATGACCATGGCAACCATGCCGTGAGCGGCCCACCGGTGGATGTTCCGCATGAACTTGCCAGGGACCACGACAAAGGAGAGGTCCTTGATGGTGTTGTAGGCATTCTGGATGCCCGGATTGTAATAGACCATGAGGATGATCCCGGTCAAGGTCAGGATCAGCAGAAGGGATAGGGAGATCAGGCCGAGGCCCCATGTGTAGGTCGGCCGCAGGGTGTTCTTGTGGACCTTGACGCCCTGGATGTGCAGGAAAAAATTCCCGACCATGGTCTCGGCCCTGTCCCGGTCAGAAACCGGGATACCGGTCCGGATCATCGACGATTTGAGATTCCTCCAGAGGCCCCTGAGGTTGGCGCCGAAAGCACCCATGCCGGATTGCGTTGTCTGCTCCATCTCTCCCCTCATTATCACAGTTAAATTCCAAGCACTAATATCTACACCCTGAACTTGGTCCCCGCCGGGATTTCGCTGGACGTGTCCACAACAAGGCTCCCGTCTATGGAGAGGCTGATCTTGTACCACGGAAGCGGCCTGGGAGCGGGCCCGCCGATGACCTTGCCCATGGCATCGTACTTGGACCCGTGGCAGGGGCAGGCAAACCCTTTTTCCTTGACCTGGACCACACACCCGAGGTGGGTGCAGATCAGGGATACGGCGTGCAGCCCGTCTACATCCGAAAAAATCACCACGTTCTTTTCATCGAGCGTCTTGACCAACCCTGCCGGGAAGTTCTCGGCCTTGCCGATCTTGAACGCGGACGGCTCCTCGAAACGGACCGTGGGTTTGAGCATCCGGAGCGACCCGCCAAGTGCCGTGAGCATAGCGGCAAAGAAAGCACCCATGGATGCAAGCCCAAGGAAATCTCTCCGGGTCTTTCCTTCTGTTTCACCTGTGAAACCGTTACTCACACTTCACCTCCTCTTTGAATACGAACCTTTCCATGGTAATCGCCTGGACAGGGCACCGTTTGGCACAGAGGGCGCACCGGATGCACCGCTCTTCATCCTTGATGATCGCGGACCCGCCCCGTGGAACGGCAGTCCCGTACCGCATCTCGTAGAGTTTTTCCAGGCTGCTGTCTCCCCGGATGTTCTCCAGGCTCACCAGCCTCAGGCAATACTCCGGACAGACATCGGCACAACCTCCGCAGAGGATGCACCGGTCCCCATTGAAGATCGTGTTGACCGCGCAGTTCAGACAGCGCCCTCCCTGTTTTTCCGCCGGCTCCCTGTCGAACCCCTTCTCCACCTGGGAGACCGGGACCCTGATCCGTTCGGCCGGATCAAAAGCCGGGACCCCAACCCTCGGGATCTTTTCGTATCTTTGATATTGAGGGACATTATTTCCGGCAAGCTCAAGATGATCTTCCGCCATGACGGTCTTGAGCCGGACCGAGGCAATCATCTCATGGATTTTTCTCGCCGCCTTCTTGCCCGAAGCCACCGCATCGATAATGAGTTTCGGCCCGTAGGCCAGATCTCCTGCCACGAATAACTTTGCAAGAGACGTGGAGATGCCGTCAGCGCCCGCCTGGATCATCCCCCTCGGCGACCTCTCCACCTCAAGGCCGCTCTTATCGAGGAACGAAAGGTCGTAGGCCTGCCCCACCGAAAAGATGACCGTATCCGTCTGAAGGGTCATGGTCTCGGACTCGTCATACCGGGGGTTGAATTTCCCCTCACTGTCGAAGACCGAGATCACTTTCTTGAAGGTCATGGATTCGACGATCCCGCCGGCTCCGGCATTGATCCGCTGGGGTCCGAAGCTGTTGAGCCGCACAACCCCTTCCTCTTCGCCCTCCTCTATCTCCACCTTGTCCGCCAGCATCTGCTCCCTTGCCTCCACGCAGACGAGCGAGACCGAATCCACGCCCCGCTGCCGGACCGCGGTCCTGGCCACGTCGTAGGCCACGTTCCCGCCTCCGACCACCACAACCCTGGGGCCGATGTTGATATAACTCCCGATACTCACGTCCCTGAGGAATTCGACCCCGCCGAGCACGCCCCTGGATTCCGATCCCTCGACCGGAAGGATCCTCGACCGCCTGGCGCCCACGGCCAGGAGCACGGCCGCGGATTCGTCATAGAGTTTCTTGAGTGCCACATCCTTGCCCACCTGCACACCGAGCCGGATCTCAGCGCCCAGCGCCTGGATCGCATCGATCTCGGCCTGGAGGAGTTCCCTGGGGAGCCTGTAGATGGGGATGCCCACAGCGCACATGCCGCCGGCGACCCTCTCCATCTCATAGATCACCGGCCTGTATCCCATCAGGGCGAGATCATGCGCGCAGGCAAGGCCCGCGGGGCCTGACCCCACGATGGAGATGACTGCTTTGTTTTTGGCGATCCCATGGATGCCGTCCCCCTTTTCCTTATAGATGGACCTGAACTTTTCGGCATAATCGCCCGGCGGCAGGACCGCCTCCACCCCGTACTTTTCCGTGACGAAACGCTTGAGCGCACGGATGGAGACCGCGGCATCAATCCACCCCCGCCTGCAGGCAATCTCGCACGGAGCGCCGCAGACCCGTCCGCAGATCGAGGCCAGGGGGTTCGGGGTCCGTGCGATCCAGTAGGCCTTTTCATAATCACCGGATGCGATGGCCCGCACATAACCGCGCGAGTCCGTGTTCACGGGACATCCGGTCTGGCACTTGATGTTCTGCCGCCAGTACTTGTAATCCGGGATGACCACTTGAAATTTCGTTTTGGACATGGAGATTCCCGATTCAGTCAATTAGCGGGATTTAAGACATCAGACAACTTTCTATATACCATTTATATCAGAATCAGGCAAGTACTATTCCATGATTGTACTATTCCATGATTCTTTTACTATAATCTTTTTATTGCAAGGTTCGTGCCATAATCAGAACTAAATGCATTTTCTTAGGCTGAAAAGATAAATCACAAATGAATACCGATGGTTATCAAAACACCGGTTCTGAAACAGGGAGTAAGAAATGCCGGTAAATACCGGGGGGAGTGAATACTCGATGATACACACGATGAGGAGGACGTGAAGTAACCGATTGTTTTTAGGAACCTGGCCTGTGTGTACCGGCGTACTCAGTGTTTGGTTCAGGAAGGCTGAAACGACCGCCAGAGGGATGAGGACAACGGCCCGAGAGCCGTTGTCCATCCCGATATGATCGAACTGACACAGAGACAAAAGAGACCAAGCCGGTCCGTTCATGCTTCCACTCGAGATCGTCACCATCCGGCTTGCGGGAACAAGACCGCTGCAGCCGCTCTTCGCCAAAATGGGTGCCTGATTCCAATCCTTCACTCATGGCCTATAAATAAGCCTTCAGGGAACATTCGATACCGTCTCACATGTTCCATCCGTGGTGTCGGTGCCGCTGCCGCCATTACAGACATCGGTACCACTGCTCCCGGAAAGGGCATCGTTGCCGTTGTTACCGAGAATATTGTCATTACCCGCCCCACCGCAGATTGTGTCATTGCCCGCCTTTCCATCGATCCAGTCCGCACCGCTTAAGGTGTGTATCACATCCACTCCACTCCCTCCCGCAAACGGGCTCTTACTCGTCCCGTCATTTCCGCTCGTTCCACGCTTGGTGACAGCTTTTCCGAGGCAGGCAAGCTGTACTGTGGTACTGACCGTGGCGGAATTGTTGGCAGGGACAGGGTCGGTTTGATTCCCGGAGACCGTTGCAGCTGCGCTTACATTCACACTTAAGGTCGTGTTTGTCGTGGGATCAAATATCGCCTCGGCGGAAGGCGTGGCGTTAATCGTGATGACGGCGTTCTGACCGTTGTTAAGATTTCCCAATGCGCAAGTGATCGTGCCCGATCCCGTGCAACTTCCCTGGCTGGGCATTCCGTTTCCAGTCACCCCGTTCGGCAAGGTATTAGTTGCGACAACACCCGTTCCACTCGACGGTCCGATGTTGGTGACCGTCACGGTGTAGGTCAATGCACTGCCTGTCTTGACCGGGTCGGGGCTGTCGGTGATGCTCAGGCTAAGGTCGGTGCAGCCTTCATCCACCTGGCCGTTACAGTTATCGTCTATGCCGTTGCAGGTCGTATCCGAAGGAGCCGGAGTGCCGGGCACGCAGGTGTTGACGATGGTCCCGTTCTGGCACGCCATCTGCCCGCTCGAGGCACAGGCCCCCACTCCGCAGGAGGTGGGGGTAGCGACATACCCATCATCCACCTGGCCGTTGCAGTTGTCATCTATGCCGTTGCAGGTTGTGTCCGAGGAAGCAGGAGTTCCGGCCACGCAGGTGTTGACGATGGCTCCGCTCTGGCACACCATCTGTCCGGTTGAGGCACAGGCACCGATACCGCAGGTGGTGGGGGTTGCCACATGCCCCTCATCCGCCGACCCGTTGCAGTTATCGTCTATGCCATTGCAGGTCGTATCAGAGGGAGCCGGGCACGCAGGTGTTGACGAGGGCCCCGCCCTGGCAGATCATCTGTCCGGCCGAGGCGCAGGCGCCGATGCCGCAGGAGGTGGGGATCGCCACATACCCCTCATCCGCCGACCCGTTGCAGTTATCATCTATGCCGTTGCAGACTTCTGTGGCGCCTGGGTGGACATATGCATTACTGTCATTGCAGTCAGTATGGTCAAGCACCCAGTAGTTATTCCATGGTTGACACAGTGGCAAAAACCAGGGTTTAGAAAGATCTCCATACCCATCCAGATCATTGTTAAGATAATAAAGGTGTGCAACCCCTTCATCCACCTGTCCGTCACAATTATTGTCGATGTTGTCGCAGACTTCGTCCGACACAGGGTTAACGGAGGCATTGTCGTCATCGCAATCCACAGGTCCGCAATCTTCACTTTCCATGCTATAACTATCGCCATCATTATCCGTGCAAGGCATCCCAAAAGCCCCCATGTCGACACCGTTCTTGCCTGTACCGATGCAGGGTGACCCGGGCTGCAAATTATAGTCATTGCTTCCCGAATCAACGAACAGAGGGTCGGTACTGATATTGCCGTTAAGACCAAAAAACTCTCCATCTCCAATGTCTGAATAGCTCACCCAATTGGAATCAGTGATCCCTATGAGGTCGGAGGTATTTCCCCAAACAATCGAATTCTTGATACTTACCTGGCTGCCAGCTGATACGTTTATTCCAACAGCATTTCCTGTGATGGTGTTATTGATCATGCTCACCGAAGAATCACCACTCACGTCAAGACCGGCCTGAGCATTGTTAATGATCAAATTGTTCATGAGGATTATGTTTGAAGAACTACCAATAGAGATGCCTTGAAAAGATTTATTTCTAAACGTATTGCCTTTCAGTTCCAGGTTGTTACATGATGTAATTGGCAAATAGAGAAATGAATTAAAATCAAATCCAGAAATTCTTCCCCAGCTTACACCGTAAATATATGTAAAAACCCCCGAGAAATTGACACTCTGATCTGCAGGTCCCTCTAGAACAATCGGCTTATTATAATAAAACTCAGAATACGTGCCAGAGGCCACCAAGACAGTATCCCCTGCCAATGCCGCATCAATACCTTGTTGAATGGTGCAAAATGGTTTATTTGCGGTTCCATCACTGCCTGTCCCAGGGCAATTGGCTTGGTCCACATTCAGTGTATTCAAAATTGGTTTGGACCCTCTGAGTATTGGATTGGTACCCCGCAAATACTCAATATAATTGATGACCCCGTCTCTGTCTGCGTCCTCAATTTCACTCTTCGTGTTCGGATCAAGACCGTATACGGTTTCCCAGTCATCGACCATTTCGTCTCCATCGGTATCCGTATTATCTCTCGGATTTGTACCATGGACGTAAACCTCGTCGCCATCAGGGAGACCGTCCAAGTCAGTGTCACGAGAGTCTGGATACGTGCCCTGCTGGTATTCCCCTATATTGGTCAGGCCATCTGAATCCAGATCACCTGTTGAATCATCAGAATCCGGATCAAGGCCATAAACCGCTTCCCAGTCATCGACCATTCCGTCTCCGTCGGTATCGGTGTTATCAAGAGGATCGGTACCATGAACATTGACCTCATCCCCATCTGACAGCCCATCACCATCACTGTCCCCGCTATCGGGCTTGGTCCCGATCTCGTATTCTTTGATATTTGTTAGCCCATCGGAATCCAAGTCTTGTGCCGTATCATCAGAAAACGGATCTAACCCATAGGCATTCTCCCAATCATCGGACATACCGTCAACATCCGCGTCCACATGCCTCAGTGGATCGGTATGATAAAGGTTGATTTCTTCACCATCCCACAATCCATCACCGTCTGTGTCGAGTCTCACCGGGTTTGTATGAATCAGATATTCTTGAAGATTTGTAAGGCCATCCGCATCTTGATCCTGGTCTGAATCATTGGAAAGTGGGTCGAGTCCATAAACGGTCTCCCAGTCATCTGACATGGCATCTCCATCGCTGTCAACATTGCTGAAAGGATCGGTACCGTAAAGGTTCACTTCCTCACCATCGGAGAGGCCATCACCGTCTGTATCCCATTCTTGAGGATCCGTTCCTGTATTCGTTGGCTCAACGAATGTGCCCGTACCAGTTTCATACATATCAAAGAGGCCGTCATTGTCCATATCCGCAGTATTAAACTCAAACGCTCTCTTCAGGTCAGGAAGCGGTCCAATATGCCTTGGATAAACTGCCTGAGGAGTGCCCGTGGCAACAAGAAGTTGTCGCATCTGAAGCGGTGTCAATACGTGGCCACTCGTAACATGTTTGACATATCCTTGGATCGCCAGAACGCTTCCAACCACAATGGGTGATGCGCTTGACGTGCCGCCAAAAGTGTCTCCATAACATTGGTCTGGATCGCCGTTCGTATAAAGAGCTCCACTTGTTGCAGTGCACAAAGTTCCGACACTGTCCCCCCAACCCTGAACATCCACACGACTGCCATAACATGTGTAGCACCACGGCTCACGTCCACAGGGTATCGGCGGATCAGCTGTTTCAGTAGAAGGATCTGCACAGGATTTTCCTGCACCGACAATAATGGCCCCCGAATCGCGATAATCCCGGTTAAAGGCCCCGGAATTCGGGTCCTGCGGGTCCAAGTTAAACACTGCATTATCCAGGTCCACCCCGCCATTACCGGCCGCCTCAACAACGATGATGCCCATGGCCGTGGCTGTCTGAATTGCGTCAAAGTTGGATTGCCAAAATTCCTCTAGAATGTAGCCACACTGATCATTAAGATTATTACACGAATCACAGATCCCTGCTCCATTAGGAAATAGGGAATGTCTTTCGATAAGTACAACATCACCTTCTCCTATAACTTTTGTCGCGAGATTGACTGCATCCGCCGTTAATTTGTCACACACCCCATATGCCGCATCAGGAGCGATGCCTGTCATTCCAAAACTATTTGATTCAGCAACAACTTCACCGAGCACGGCCGTACCATGTCCATAGAGCGGATAGGTCTCGTTGCACTCATAAAAAGGATCCTTCAGATCCTCATGTGTGATCCTCCATCCCGATTCGATGTCGATAAACTTTGTATTTTCTCCCTTCCCCCCTTGGAAGTTCCAGGCATATCGGGCGTCAACTCCCTGAGGTGCAGGATTGAGGTGACCCTGAAAAGCCACAAGGTCGGGTGTTTCTGGAGGAATGTCAGCACGAGGTAGCTCGGGAATAGGTTCCGGATAAGCTGTTTCAACAATATCCAGACCATTCAGAGAGTCGATCAGTGCTTCAAGGGCCTGGTCTTCCAGCGTCGAGGTCACTTCTATAAGATAATAGAGGTTCAGGTCAGCCAATTCCTTCCGCGAACGTCTCTGTCCTTCTTTCTTGTCCCGCGCTAACTCTTCCTCTGGCCTCGAAAAGAGACGCTTAACTTTCAATGTCGGTTCTCGGCGCAAGACCCGATACACATCTTCAAGATTGTCATCCCCTAAACTCACAAGCTCTTTCCCCCGCAGCCGCACCTTCGACCCCTCCACGAATTTGAGAACAATCTTGTCCCTGTAGACATGATCGGTAATCCGAGTGTGAGCCGGCTTCATGGGGACTGCCCTTTTCACCAATCCATTCTTGAATCGGCTGCCTGACGCCCCGTAGGAGACGGTCGAAACACAAAACGCCAATAACCACACTGAAATAAAGACCTTCTTAACCATCGAATGTTCCTCCGTTCTAAACTGTCAGTCTATTAATAAAAAACCGCCGTCCCGTTCAACATCTCCATCTGTTGAAACAAACCGGCGGTTTGATGCATTGTCCTCTCCTCCTTGAGCGGCGTGCGTGCAAACAATATTTTATTTATCAGCTACTTCATGACTCCAATGCTTCAATTCCCTTTCAGATCCGATGCCCATACCGATATTCCAGATCTGGATTCAAATATACGCTTTAATTGCTTTTATCCTGCGATCACCCGTCAGCAGAATTATTTAATGCTTTTATCTTTGTTTTTTAGGATATTTTGCAACAAAATACCTCGCATAAAACATAATGTCAATAACAATTATTTTGACACAGTTTTTATGTTAATTTACTTGATTTTTCTGAATCGGGATCACTAAAACTCTTGGCGGGCAATTCTGAACCGGCGCCTCATCTACGCCTGAAAGGCGTCCATGTAGAGGTAAACCACCGGTGTAATGTAAACCCCGTTAGAGGACAACCTCTATCTAACGATCACAGACGGCGACATTATACCGCTGTCCTAAAGGAACATCCCATACCACCGGCAGGGCCCGTTAGAAATTCTTAGACAGCAAGTTATGATTTGAAACCGTAATTCGTAATTAATGCTATCAGCCTGACATTTCTAACGGGTCAGGAGCCGGTGGCTTTCTCTAACGGGGTAAAGGGTCAGTATCCGGGAGAAGATGAGGCCAGCGGCTGATCATCTGACAGTAGCAAGGAGCGTTCTGCTACTCCCCCAAAGCATCCTTCATCCTCTTGGCAAACTCATTGATCTCTTTGACTCGGTCTCGCACGACGATGATGTTCTGCCAGTTCACTTTCAGATACTGATGAATCATCTCATTCCTGCTGCCTCCTGAACCGGATCGTTTCAGCCTCATGGAGCACCCGGTCGGCAACGCGGAACAGGATTTCCTCGTCCGGTTCGACCAGGTGAATCCCCTTCAAAGCCTCCTGGACGACAAAGGGCGATTCTTCCTCGTCATCAAGACGGAGGATCGAGATATCTCTTTCACCGGCCATCAGTATCCTGTCGATGACCTCCATTTCTTCATTTCTGTCTTTTGTCCTAACATATAACGCGAGGTCGATATCCGAACGCCTGTGCGTTTTCCCGCTGGCGTACGATCCGTACAAGAGAGCCACGAGAACCGTGCCATCCCTGCGCAGTTTATGAAGGACAGTCTGAAGCAATGCCAGATCCCTGTGCTTGGTCTTATGCGCTTTACTTACTTTCATGGCTGTCAGTCCCTTATGAATCGTTCCGCCACCGCCCGGCCTCTGCCTTTCTCCTCACTTCCATGCGGGCGGTCGAGTTCAGGAACAGGAGCACTTAGTACAAACGGCGATCCTGCGCCTCCGCCCACGAAAAGATGAGCAATCCTATATCAGTACGGAAAATATTTCAAGAGAAAAGCAACGGTTCAGAATCAACCGGTCACGGCCTGCTCTCCCTGTTGCACAGCAGGACGTTCTCATCGGTCTGCGCAATCAGGTAAAATCTCCATCGCCCATCATGACGCAGGCCGTCATAGATCTCCCGTCTGGTCAGCATATAGACAGTTGCCGGACTTTGCCAGCGCTGCCAGAAAGTCTCTTCGTTGATCATCCACCGGCTGACATCCTCGATTCCATTGCCGAACTTAAGCTCCCCGGTCCAGCCGGTCACTGTGACGCAGCGTTCCAGGTAGACGGGAAGGTCCTGGTAATATCCATGATAACAAACCACCTCGTCACCAGTCTGGAGGCTGGGCTTGAGCACCAGGGCCAGTTCCTTGACCGAGTTCCGGTCATAAAACACCGAGCCGGCATTCAGTACCGCCAGGAAAAGCACGCTAATGATGATCACAGAGGCAAAGACCATCGGGACCCCCGATCCCCGCCGGACGTGAACCCCTGTAAAGAGAGCGCCAAGAATCAGGATAAGCGCCATTACTTTGATGTAGATCAGGAGCCGCTGTGTCTCCGGAGGGATGAGATGGTGGATCTCCGTCATGATGGCAGCGGCAAGGGCCAGGGCCGTGACCAGAAGAATGACATATCCTGACCGGATGCCCGGCATGTTTGCCCTGTCCCAGGCCTCGGCAAGGTAGCGGCCAATCAGGATCGCGAGCGGCGGAAAGATCGGCAGGATATAGGGAATCAACTTGGAGTTGGAGGCGGAAAAGAAAATGAAAACCAGGCCGGCCCACAGCATGAGAAACAGGGCGTCTCTGTGTTCATGGCGCTCCCGCCATGAAGCGGGAAGGCTGTGCCTGATGGACTGGACCAGGAATGCGGTCCAGGGGAAGAGGCCCAGAAGCAATATGGGAATAAAATACCAGGCCGGTTCATATCGCTTGTGTATTTTCGTCAGGTAGCGCAAAAAGTGTTCGTGGATGAAATAAAATTTTGGGAATTCCGGGTTGGCCTGGCTGACCAGGATATGCCAGGGTGCGGCCACGATCAGGAACAGGGCAAGGCCCGATGGGAGATAGATCATTTTGAGCATGCGCCATTCATTCAGAATCAGTATCCAAACGCCGATCACCATCATGGGGATAAGGATGCCGATCAGGCCTTTGGTCATGGTCGCGAGGGCCGCAAAGAGATAGAAACCCCAGAAAAAGAGCCGCCGGCCGGCGCCCGGGGGCTCGTGCGTCCCCAGCAGAAAGGCGAGAAGGGCAGCGGCCAGCAGGACCGTCATGGCCATGTCCAGGATGACAACCCGGCTCAGGGCGTAATACAGAAGACTGGTCGAGAGCACGGCTCCCGCGATCAGTCCGGAACGATGCCCGTACAGCCGCCGGCCGCCGCCGTAGACAGTTAGGACGCCGAGCAGGGCAAACAGGGCCGGCCAAAGTCGGAGCGACCATTCATGGATTCCAAAAAACCTGATGGAGACGCTCTCCAGCCAGTAAAAGAGGACCGGCTTCTCAAAATATTTAACCCCGTTGATGCGCGGGGTGATGTAATCCCCTGTAACCACCATCTCCCGGGGGATTTCTGAATAGCGCCCTTCATCCGGAACAGCCAGCGGGCGGCTTCCGAGCATGAACCCGAACAATACGCCGGCCAGAAGGATCAGCAGGCAGAGATCACGTCCCCATGCATGAGAAGATACATCCTGTCTCACGCTCATTGCAGACATTGAGGCTCCGAGTACTAATTAGTCAATTGCTCACACACCGAGGAAAGCAAACGGCATGGATAGTATGAATAAATCGTTCCGGTGTCAATAATTTTTAAAGTAGCGCAGCAATACCTACCGGTACTCCAGGGACTGGACCATCTTCCCGTTAAGATAGACCTCGACCACGGCCTTTCCCGAGATATCGAGTGTGAGCTCAATAAGGGCCCCGGGGGCCTTGCGTTCCGAAAATACACGACGCCTCCCCTGCCGGTCTTCCACAAACAGGTCTGCATCCACGGGCATGAGCCCGAAAGGAATACGGTAGGAAAAGGGGATATGGGTAACGGTGGCGCCGGTCTGGGCGGACGATTCCCGATGGACCACAAGACTGACAGGGGTCTCCCGGCTCACGGGGTAGCCGAAGGCGGGAGACTGGTTGAGGACCCTGTTCTCCACCACGCCTTCAGTATATACCTCATACCGGACATTCCCTATGGGGAGCCCTGCGGACTCGAGCAGGGCCACGGCCTGGTTGAAATCCATGCCGATGAGGTCCGGCATGCTGTATTCGGGGAGACGTGGACCGGTGCTCACCAGCAGGTCCACAGCGTTTTCCCTGACATCCACTGTCAGGGGCATGGGGTTCTGCGACAGGACGGCCCCGTCTTCATCCTGAGAATGGATACGTGTGGTCAATCCGGCGGAAAGACCATTCTGTTTCAGGATGAGTTCAGCCTTACGCAGGGCTCCCCCCCTCACATCAGGGATGGCAATATCCCTGGCGCCGAGGCTCACGACCACTTCGATGTTCCGGTCCACCTTCAATTCGGTCCCTGGTTTGGGGTCCTGGCCCAGGATGCCGTTCATGGGAACCGAAGGGTCATACTCCTCCCGGACCACCCGGAGGTCCAGGCCGATCTTCCCCACTTCCTTCAGGGCGTCCACTACATTCTTGCCTTGAAGATCGGGCACCGGGACGGTATTCCCGGAGGTAACCCACCAGATGGTGATTCTCGCAGCAACATAGAAGACGACCAGGAGTCCGATAAATTTTCCCAGGAATCTCAGATATCGCCGCATGATGATCCTTTTCTCACGACACTCCCGTGCAGACTATTTGCCATGTTCCCCTTTGTCCTTCACCGGCGTCCCGTTGCGCTTCTTCTTCCTCCCGATATCCATCCACAAATGGAACCCGTAGGTGGTGTGTATGGGAATGAAGATCAGCCCCATCATGATCAGCGAAGAGAGTGCCAGACCGCAAATCAGGAGAGTAAGGCTGTGATGAACAATATAGAGGATGGACGTGGTCAAGGCAATGCCCACGGCAAAGATCCCGATCATGGCCCTGCGGAAAACCCTGGACACATACTGCTCGGTCTGGGTAATAGTCACAGGATGGATACGGACACGCAGTTCCTCGCGGCGCATGGTGCGCAGCAGTTCGGGCGCATCCCTGTAGACCTCCTTCAGGATGTTGAATTCCTTCTTGACCTGTTCGCAGACGGAGAGGTCCTTCTCCTCCTTGAGCATCTGCTTGACCAGAGGAACGATGTCTTTCACGGCATTGAAATCATACCGGTACT
>CAKKPE010000080.1 GCA_919901565.1 bacterium | reverse complement strand
TTATAAACCTACCCCAGAGAAAAGTCAAATCTACCCACTTTTATGTCGCAGACCCTTTGTGCAAATTCGCGGCAAGAATATAGTAAAAAACCCCTGTGCCGAATCGGCACAGGGGTTTTTTACATCCATTGGCATAGTCACAACAATTATTTAATGTGACAGCTCAGGCAAAGCCCGGATGCGGTTCCACCCTGGGCCACGGTCTGGGCCACTCTCAGAAGGTGGGTGAGGGCCACAGACTCCTGATCATGCACATCGTGGCAGGAGCTGCACTGCACCTTGCCGCCGTCCAGCACATCCGCGATGGTCCCGGAAAGGCCCATGGAGGCCGTGGTCGGCTTGAGATTGGTATCGGCCGCAGGGTCATACACGATGGAGATCGGGTGGGTGTTGCTCAGGTTCTTGTCCGAACCCACGTCGGCGATACCGGGGATCATGAACCCTGTGTCGTAGTCGTCGATGAAGGTGGTCTGGGGGGTCCCGACCTTGTTGTCGAACTCGTCGATAGCGACGGTCCCGTCATGGCAGCCCAGGCAGAGCTTGGAAACACCTGTGGGCTCGTAATCGGCAGCACCGTCGATGAAATTGATATGCGAATCTTCCGCATACATCAGATAGGTAGCGGAACTTAACTGATGGTTCCAGAGAAGACCTTCGGATCCGATGGCATCATTGCGGCCGTGATCGTGAGGCACGTGGCAGACGCGGCAGATTTCTGCCCTGTGGTTCCATGCCTCCGCGCTGAAATCGTGTGGAGAATTTGTGATACCGGCTCCGGCGCCGTTGGCAAAGGAAACCGATGCGGTCAGACCGATGGTCATAACCACTGTGTAGAGCATTGCGATCAATTTTTTCATTGTTATACCCAACCTTTCTTTTTCATTTTGTTTTTAAAGTAAATTTACATAGGATTTTCTGTTTTGCTTGAACCCTTCTTCTTAATTATTTAGAACATCACCTCCTTTTCCTGAGGATTTGTATTTCAAAAGGCCCTCTTACTCAAGTACCTCGTCAATTTGTATATCTTCTCTGCAAACCCCATGCCATTCGGGCTGGGAAGAGCGCTAAAATGGAAAGACATTTGTTTTTAATAGGTTATGGCGTCCATATCTGATGTTTGAGACTTGGACCCCTCCGGAGGAATGCGTGGTTTACCCCAGGGATGAGCTATTTCACGCATCTAAAATAATGGGGGTATCATGACCTGATAATTATAAATTAAGGACAAAACGGCTGGATCGGGGGAATTCCTGCAGGGGCCTCTACTCCGATAGATCAAGGTGCCGGCAGACAGCTTACGGCTCAACGATTCTTCACGGCTTCGGAACGATGATATACCCTCGGGAAGTGGCAGCCTGGGGCGCATCGGCCCCCATTTTCATTGATCTCAAAATGGATGGGGATCTCCCAGTTGCCGAACTTTGCGGATTCACGGATATGCTTGGGGCCCTTGGTGGCATGAATATTGTGGCAGACCACGCACCGCCTCCCTTTCCGGGGGTCGTTCACATGAACATAGTGGAGGTTCTGATCTCCGTTCCTGAAGCCTGTGGCCGAGGTTGTTCTCTTTTCGAGAGCAAGCTCCTGGTCATGGCATTCAAAACAGAGACTGTATTCCTCTACTTTGAAGGGAGTGTAAAATGTGGACGGGAACGCCTTTCTCAGCATCCTCCAATTGTTAGAACCGTGCGGATTATGGCAGGCCGCACAGTCTCCCATCAGGATAGGACCGTGGTGTTCGGGATTGTCCATGAGCCACCTCTTCATATTCATAACATAACCGTGGGTGGTCTTACGTACCCGATTGTGGCACGTGAGGCAGAGTTCCATGTTCTCCTCTGCCTTGAGCTGTTTGTCATAGTCCGAAGCGTGAGGGTCATGACACGTCACGCAACTCCCCTTGGCATCCATGGCCCCGTGAGGGTATTTCACCTGTTTCACATACTCCTGTTTGTCGGAATGGCAATCATAACAGAGTTCCGGAGGCGTCTTCAGCAGTTGGTGTTTGTTCTCAGTGGCGTGAGGACTGTGGCAGCCGGTGCATCCGGCCATTTTAATGGCTCCGTGGACATGTTTTTTCTTTGAGACATCCTCTTCCTTGTCTACATGACACGTATAGCATAAGGCATTGCCCTCCGCTGCAGCCTTGAAGGTGTCCCCCTGAAGCTCATGGCAGGAGGTGCATTCTCCCGATGCAAAAGGGGGATGCGCCTCACTACTGCCTGCCAATTCTCCAAGATCCTTGTGGCACTTGAAACAGGCCGCAGCCTCGGCATCCCCAAGCCCGGCGTGATTCGCGGCCGCGAATCCCGTCATAGGCAGGAACAAGGACAAGACCCAGATAAGGATGATCCGTCGAAGCTGGAACCAGGTTCTGGATAAAGGAATTTTATACTCCGGAAATGAGTTGTGAGACAATCGCCTTGACCTCACTCACCTGAAAAGGCTTATTGATAAATCTTGCCACCCCGGCCTTCCGGGCCTCCTGTTTATCCAGCAAAGATCCATGAGCCGTCATCATGATAATCTTGGTATCGGGATGAAGCTTCTTGGCCTGCCTGGTCACGTCAATCCCGTTCTTCCCCGGCATGACCAGGTCGGTGATGATCACATCGAATCGCTCATTCTCTATATTTTTAATTGCATCGTCCCCATCCGCAGACGAGACAACCCTGAAATCCTCTTTTTCCATGAATTGCTGGATGGACCATCTTACAAGTTTTTCATCGTCCACCACAAGCAGTGACCAGCTCGTCATAAATATCCCCAATAAGATTCAAGCAAAATTGGACAAAATCATTCAGATGCAATTTTAATACCATCTTTAGAAAAAGCCTACTATTTTTTACCGGGGAGAAGGCAAAGACCCCGCCGGACGAGGAGGCCATCCTGCAAGCTGCTGTGTTTATGGATAAAAAATCTGATACGGAACCAAGGATAGAGATGCGTTATTCAGACTGTCTCCCCGCTTCCATCCGGCCACAGGAACTAAGAAAGGCGTTAAAGCACCCATCACTGTGTGATATCACACTCGCGGCTTTCAAAGCAGGCCGAATTTTTTCATGCGGTACCGCAAGGTATCGCGGCTCATCCCGAGCAGTTTTGCGGCATGGACCTGATTGTCTCCGGACTTGGCCAGCGCCTGCTGAATCATTGTCTTCTCGACTTCGGCCAGGGTGACCCCCTGTGCCGGGAACTGAACCGCCTCAGAAGAATGCTGGGTCATTTCGGCCGGCGTGGTAATCTCCGGGGGGAGGTACTCGGGAAGAATCTCATCTTCGCTTGCAAGGATCACGGCCCTCTCAATCACGTTTTTCAGTTCCCTGACATTCCCCGGCCACGGGTAGCGCATCATCATCTCCAGGGCCTCCCCGGATACGCCGCGGACCTTTCTCTTGAACTCGCGGTCGAAGAAGCTGATGAAATGCTGAATCAAGAGGGGGATATCGTCCCTGCGATCCCGGAGCGGGGGGAGAAAAATGGGAAAGACCTTGAGACGGTAATAGAGGTCCCCCCGGAATGATCCGTTTTCCGAAGCCAGTTTCAGGTCCTTATTGGTCGCCGCGATGATCCGGACATCCACCACAACATCCTTGACGCCGCCTACGCGCTTGAATGATTTATTTTCTATGACTTTGAGAAGCTTGGCTTGGGTGGACATGGGCATGTCTCCGATCTCATCGAGCAGGATGGTCCCGCCGTCGGCCAGTTCGAAAAATCCCTGTTTCATGAACTTGGCATCGGTAAAGGCCCCTTTTTCGTGTCCGAAAAGCTCGCTCTCGATGAGGGTTTCGGGGAGCGAGGTGCAGTTAACCTCCTGGTACGGTTTACCGGCCCGGGAACCCTCATAATGAATGGCTCTGGCGGCCAGGTCCTTCCCGGTCCCGCTCTCCCCCTGGAGAAGCACCGTGGTGGCATCGCTCATGGAGATCTTCCGGACCATTTTGAAGACCCCCTCCATGGCCGGCGTGCGGCCCACGATATTCGAAAGGCCATACCGGGCCTGCTGTTGGCTTCTAAAGACATGAACCTCTTTTTTCAGATTGACCGTTTCCAGGGCCTTGGCTACCGTCAGCTTCAGCTTATCAAAATCAAAAGGCTTCTCCACAAAATCGTAGGCCCCGAGTTTCATGGCCTTGACCGAGGTCTTGATATCTCCGTAGGCCGTCATCATGATCACCAGAGACTCCTTGCGGAGCTTCTTTACGTTTTCCAGGATCTCCAGACCGCTCATCCCCGGAAGCTTGATATCCTGCAGGATGAGGTCCGGGAGTTCCTGGTTGAATATTTCCAGAGCCTCTTCGCCGCTTGATGCGGTAAAGACCTCATAATTCTCCTTTTCCAGGTTCTGCTTGAGAGACCATCGGATCAGCTTTTCATCGTCCACCACAAGGATCTTTGCTCTGGCCATGCGTTAGCACTCCTTAAGGTCTGTTGTCTCCTCTCTTCCGCCAGCCAGAGGGAAATAAATCGTTCAATATAGTTCAAGATAGTTCAAAGGGTTCAAACAGAGATTGCACACACCTTTCACTTGATCCTGTGAACCATTTTGAACGACATTAAACCATATTGAACCCTTTGAACCCTTTTTTTTTGATCCCCCTACTCCCCCGACTTGTCCAGATCGATCATGGTAATATCATCCACATAGGTTGTTACCACCGGATCGGTGATCCTGGAGAGCTTAGATACAATATCCTGGATCTTCTTGGCCTCGGATTCGAGCAGGAGGGCCGTCTCCCTTGCATCCCCGGGAAGATCGGGGTTTACTCCCTTCAGGAACGCCATGGCCCCGAAAATGGCGGTCATCCGGTTGAATGCCCGTGCGAGGGTCCTCTTGCATCGCACATAGAATCTATTCATGGTTCCTGCTTGAGCAGTTCAAACAACCGTTTCCGCAATAGGGGGTCAGGATCCAGAAATCTTATCCCTTTGCCCGACACGGCCGCTTCACTCTTCTTGTGGATACTTCCGGACCATACGACCTCACCGCTGATACGGTACGTCTCGGCGCTTCCGGGAAGCGAAAACTCCAGTTTCACCCGGGTCCCGATGCCGAGCGGGATACCGGTCTTGAGAAAGATGCCGCCCTCTCCGACGTTGACCGAATCCACCTGATAGGGCTCGATCCTTTGCTGCTGATCCACCCAATAGGTCACGCTCACCGACAGGGGTATCCTTAATGAAGCCCTCTTTTCAGCCGGCATAAAGACCTCGCTGAGTAAATATCCACATCCAAAGGACGTGGATATTTACAATTCAGACTACCTTATATGCTATCCCCTTGAACCATCCCGGTTCAAGGGGAGCAGGATCGTAAAACAGGTCCCTTTGTCTTGTGTGGTCTTTACCTCAATCCTCCCCTTGTGCTGCTGGACGATCTTCTTGCTGATGGGGAGCCCCAGGCCGGTGCCGGTATGATGGGTCGTAAAAAACGGAACGAAAATTTTGGACATGTGTTCAGAAGGTATCCCTTTGCCCGTGTCCTTGACCTGAATCTCTACAAGTTCTTTATTGTTGTCCGTTTTCCTCATTTTGGACGTGTACATCAGGACCCCTCCTTGAGGCATGGCCTGAATGGCATTCAGGCCGAGATTGACCAGGACCTGCTGGATCTGCTTCTCGTCGACATTGACTTTCGGAATCTTTTCGTCGCAATGGGTAACCACATCCACATTCTGCTGGGCGGCCCGGTCCTGGAGCAGAAAGATCGACTGGTTGATCACCCTGTTGATGTCCCGGTCGGCGAATTCCGGCTCGGTGGTCCTGGCGTAACTCAGGAGATCCTTGACGTCCCGGTCGATCCTGTCGATCTGGTTGAGGATCTCATCGAAGATCTCCCTCCGGGGATCATCCTGTGTCAGGTCCTGCAGCATGATCTGAATGGCCCCCCCGATTCCCGCGATCGGATTCTTGATCTCATGTGCAATGCCTGCGGCCAGTTCCCCAATGGTGGCAAACCGGTCTACCCGCTCCATCTGCTGCTCATGAAGGTCTTTGAGATCCTGCTGTGCCTTCTCCAGCCTTGAAATCATGGCGTTGAAGTTCCGGCCCAGCTCTTCCAGTTCCAGGGTGTCATCCGGCACGACACGGGCGGTCAGATCCCCTCTCTCGGCCTTGCGCATGGTTTTAATCAGATCCTGGATCGGCCGGTTAACCAGCCTGGACAGGAGAAAAAGAATGGAGAGGACCAATGCGAGGAGGGTGATCAGTGCCGATGTGATCATAAACCTGCGGACGGTTGAGATACGATCGTGAATATCCCTCATGGAGACTTCCACATCCAGGATGCCGTTGACGTCATTCAGGTTCGAACCATGACAGGGGAAACAGACCGGCTCGTTCAGGACCGGCTTGATGATGGAAAAAATCGGCTGACTCAGATTCTTTATATCGTAAACCGTTGAGAATTTCCGCTGATGAAACATATCCATGTCATGTTTGTCTATCATAGTCCCTACTTCTTCAGGGATACTGGATACCAATATCATACCCCGCTTTGAAAAGATTCTGATCTTCTCGATCTCTGGAATACCCCCGACGGCTTTGATAATCTTTTTTACGTCCTTGCTCTTTCCCTCCTCCATCGAAGTCCTGATGCTTTTCTCCACAGTGTCCGCAATCCCTTTCAACTTTTCCCTTGTAATATCCATGAACTGGTTGTACTGGATCTTAAGATGAACATAGGAGGAGATCCCGATCGCCAAGGTCAATATCAGCACAAGAAAAATGATGAAACGAGCCTCCAGACTTCTGAACATGTTTGAACCCTTATGATGTTTTTATTCCATGTGCTGTTTTTATATGAATATGCAGAGCAAAGACTATCATGATAGGAGAGAAAAGACAATTAAAAATATAGAATTGCATTGAGAAGTATCCCATGTTAATATGGCATGCCTTTAACGAAGGCAGAGGAAGAGATCAACCAGATCAGCAGGAGGATAAGGCCCGGTCTCACGACACGGATTGGACCTGAACGTCTCCTTTAACCTATAAGGCAAAAGCAAACCCCTCACATGGACCCGGAAAGTTACCTCTACATCATAGGCACCGTGTTCTTCCTTTCGGGTGCAATCGTCTCACTGTCCCCTGTCCCCAGAACAAAAACCTTTATCTACCTCCTCTCTTTCCTGGGGGCTCTCTGCTTTCTAACATTCAGCCTGCATCTGCTGTTTTCTCCGCCCCAAGACCTGTTCTCCATTCCCGTCTCGTCTTTCTTCGAGTTTGCATTCCGGGGGGATCCCCTCTCCGGCTTCTTCATCCTGGTGATCTCGCTCCTTGCATCTGCCGTATCCATCTATTCCATAGGTTATGCGAAGGATTTGAAACACCAGGGCCTGATGGGCTTCCTGTTCAACCTCTTCATCCTGAGCATGTTTGCGGTTGTCCTCTCAGGGAATGTTTTCACATTCCTCGTATCCTGGGAGACCATGTCCATGGTCTCGTATTTCCTCGTCACATTTGATCGTGATGAGACCTCCGCGAAGGCCGGGCTCATCTATGCCGTCATGACCCACATGGGCACCGCTTTCATCATTGTCCTTTTCCTCATCTTATACAAAGAAACCGGAAGCATGAATTTCGCTGAGATGAAGACACACTCGGCACAGATCCCCGATCTGCTGAAGCATGTGATCTTCGTCTTTTCCATGATCGGGTTCGGCACCAAGGCGGGGATCGTCCCCCTGCATACCTGGCTCCCCAGGGCGCATCCCACCGCGCCATCCAATATCTCGGCCCTGATGTCCGGCGTGATGATCAAGACCGGGATCTACGGGTTTATCCGGGTCGTCCTGGACATCACGGGCACGGGGCCGGAATGGTGGGGTATCGCCGTCATCACGATCGGGGCGGTCTCTTCGGTCCTCGGCATTCTGTACGCCCTGATGGAGCACGATATCAAAAGGCTCCTCGCTTACAGCAGTGTGGAGAATATCGGGATCATTCTCCTCGGGATCGGCGCCTCCATGACGTTCCGGAGTCATGGACTCTTTGCCCTCTCCGCCATCGCCCTCACTGCGTCGCTCTGCCACACGCTGAACCACGCCCTGTTCAAGGGGCTGCTTTTTCTGGGCTCGGGCTCGGTCATGCATGCCGTCCATACGAGAAACATGGAGGAGATGGGCGGGCTGATCAAGTCCATGCCGTATACCGGACTCTTCTTCCTCATCGGTTCCGTCTCCATATGCGCCCTCCCCCCCTTTAACGGTTTTGTCAGCGAGTGGATGACCTACCAGTCGCTGCTTCTCGGTTTCGAATCTCCGTCCATCGTATCCAAGATCGTGTCACCCTTGGGCGGTGCCGCCCTTGCCCTGACCGGGGCACTGGCCGCCGCGTGTTTCGTCAAGGCCTTCGGCATATCTTTCCTGGGGATGCCGAGGAGCCGTCATGCGGGGGAGGCAAGAGAATCCTCCCCGTTCATGACAACGGCCATGGGGATACTGGCCATCCTGTGTCTGCTGTTCGGCATCTTCCCGGGTTTGGTGATCCGGCTGGCCTCGCCCGTCTCCTTCCCCCTGACCGGCTCGACCGGCCTGGTCTCCGGGCTGGGCTTTCTACGGATAGACGGATCTTCCACAGCGATATCCCCGGCCGCCATCCTGATCACTATGGCGGTCATGCTCTCGGCCACTTTGGTTTTTTTCCTTGCACTCAGGCGCAAGAGAAAGACCGTCTATGCGGATTCCTGGGACTGCGGGATTCCTGCGCTCACGCCGAGAATGCAATACACAGCCACGGCATTCTCCAAACCTATCAGGCTGATCTTCAAAAACATCTACCTTCCGAGAAGAGATCTCAAGGTTTCGTATCTGGTCAAGCCGTTCTTTGTGAGATCCATCCGGTACAGCGGCGAGATCACTCCGTTTTTCGAACGGTATATCTATGAGCCTGCAACCGGGTTCATCCAGAGAGTGGCCGGAAAGGTGAGGCTGCTGCAGTCAGGGAGCCTTCACCTTTATCTCGGATATATTCTGATTACACTCATCCTGCTTCTTTTGTTCGGGACATGATATGGCCTATTTCCAGTTTTTAATTATCCTTCTGCTTTCACCGCTGCTCAATGGCTTCATCAAGAAGCTCAAGGCTATGATGCAGGGGAGGGTCGGGCCCGTCCTGTTGCAGCCTTATTACGATCTGATCAGGCTCTTCAGCAAAGAGATGGTCCTGTCACGGGTCACCTCCTGGATCTTCAAGGCGGCGCCGTTCATCGTCTTTGCATCCACCCTAGTCGCCTCCATGATGGTCCCGGTGATTACCACCGATTCGTCCTTCGGCATGATGGGCGACGTCATCGCATTCATTTATATCCTTGCCGCCGGAAGATTCTTCATGGCTCTTGCGGGTCTGGATGCCGGAACCGCCTTTGGTGGAGAGGGGAGCAGCAGGGAGATGACCGTGGCGATTCTCGTGGAACCGATGATGATGCTCTGCCTGTTCACCGCTGCGATTTCAGCGGGATCGACGAATATCGCCCGTATCGCAGAGACACAGCGCCTGCTTTATTCACCATCGCATATCCTGGCCCTTTCCGCATTCATCGTGGCCATCATCGCGGAGACGGGCCGCATCCCCGTGGACAATCCGGATACCCATCTCGAGCTGACCATGATCCACGAAGGCATGATCCTGGAATATTCGGGCCCCCATCTCGCCCTCATGGAATGGGCCCACTACATGAAGCAGATGCTGCTCTTTACGCTGACCATGGATATCTTCTTCCCCCTGGGCATAGCGACGGACACCGGGCTTTTCAGTCTTGCCTTTTCGCTCGTGATTTTTATCCTGAAGATGCTCTTGATGGGGTTCCTGATGGCATGGGTCGAGTCCAGCAGGGCGAAGATCCGGTTTTTCCAGCTCCCTTCGCTCCTTGAAGGCGCCTTTGTCCTGGCCTTTCTGTCGCTTTTAACGTATATCATGATGGGGAAGTAGCGGCATGAAAGAATGCCGAATTGAAAATTGAAGATTGAAGATTGAAAAATAAAGATTGAAAAATGAAAAAAGGAACCCCGTGAATAGATAATAAAAACAATTTTAAATTTCCAATTTACAATTTTCAATTTACAACGGAGCGAAACGACATGGAAGAGAAAGCAAATCAATTATCAGAAAGATTATTAGACTACGGAGTTAAAATAGTCAAACTTACCATGAAACTTCATAAAACAGATCCCGGCAGGCATATAGCAGGTCAGTTATTGCGCTGTGGTACTTCTGTAGGCGCTAACTATGAAGAAGCCTGTGGCGCACAAAGCAGAGCTGATTTTATTCACAAACTTCAAATTGTCATGAAAGAGATTCGTGAATCAATGTACTGGATAAAATTAATTAAAAGATCAGAAATTTCGGAAAGTAAAGAGTTAGATAAACTTATTGACGAAACGAAACAGATAAGTAGTATTGTCGCGAAGTCTCTCATAACCGCAAAGAGAGGAAACAAGTGAACAGATAAAAAAACAATTTTAAATTTCCACTTTACAATTTTCATTTTACAATGGAGCGAAGCGACGTGAAGAACTGGATCCATGTATTCTCAGTGATTGATTTTATTTCCGCGGGCATCCTCCTCACGGCCGTGGCTATGAACGCCCTCAGGAGACTGGAGTCATGTGTCAAGGCTTACAGCCTGAATTCATGGCTCCTCTCCCTGCTGGTCGCCATGACGGCCCTTGTGGTCGGGGAGACGCATCTCTATATCGCATCCCTGGTCACCTTCCTGAGCAAAGGGGTGATCATCCCGGTATTTCTGAGAAGAATCGTGAAACAGATGAAGGTCACCCATGAAGTGGAGCCTTACATCAGCAACGCCATGTCTCTGACCATATCCGGCATTCTGGTGGCCATAGTCTACGGTTCATTGAAACAGGGGATCTTTGTCACGGGTTTTTCGAGGAATGTCCTCCAGATCTCCATCGCAGTAATCTTCATCGGGCTCTTCATCATGATCACCCGTAAAAAGGCCATCACCCAGGTGATCGGACTGCTGTTCATGGAGAACGGGCTTTTCCTTGCCGGATTCTCCCTGACATACGGGATGCCGACCCTGATCGAGCTGGGGGTACTGTTTGATATGCTCATGGGCGTGATCATACTCGGGATATTCGCCATCCAGATCAAGCGAGTATTCGCCTCGGCAGACCTGGATAAACTGACCACCCTGAAGGGATAACACGGATGTTGCCGGTACTCATCATACCTCTGACCACAGCCCTCGCATGCTACGCCCTGAGGCGCACTCGCTGGACCGGATATGCCGGTCTTGCGGGGGCCGTCTCCCTGACGGTCTTCTCCATCCCGGCGGTGGTCTCTTCGATATCATCGCCCATGGAAGGGATGGGTGGCATGCTCTATATGGATGCCCTTTCGGCGTACATGATGTCGCTGGTCGTCTTTCTCAGCCTCGCCTCCGCCGTCTATTCCATCGGCTACCTGGAGCATGAACAAAAGGCTGGGCTGATAGACAGAAAAGGGGTCGGAAGATATTTCGCACTCCTGAATCTTTTCGTCTTTACCATGCTTCTGGTCACCGTGGCAAACAATCTGGCCCTGATGTGGATCGCCATCGAGGCTACGACCATCGTCTCTGCGCTCCTGATCGGCCTCGGGGTTACCAAGAGAGAGCTGGCCATCGAGGCCGCATGGAAATACATTATCCTCTGCACCGTAGGGATCACCTTCGCCCTGCTCGGCATCTTCATCACCTATTATGCATCCACGGCGGTGATCGGGACCCTGGGCGCATTGAACTGGACCGTGCTGAAGAGCATCGCATCCCAACTGAACCCTGCCACCATGAAACTCGCGTTCATCTTCGTCCTTGTGGGATACGGCACCAAGGCCGGACTCGCTCCGGTGCACAACTGGCTTCCGGACGCGCACAGCCAGGCCCCGAGCCCCATCAGCGCACTGCTCTCCGGGATCCTCTTAAATACGGCTTTCTACGGAATCATGCGGTTTGTCTCCATCGTACAGCCGTCCACCGGAGAGATGTTCACAGGAAGCCTCCTTATTATTTTCGGACTCGTCTCCATTGGAATTTCGTCCATATTCATTCTGGTACAGGACAACTACAAAAGGCTTCTCGCCTACAGCAGCATCGAACACATGGGGATCATCTCCCTCGGATTCGGCATCGGCGGGCCCGCAGGAATGTACGGGGCCCTCCTTCATATTTTAAACCACGCCCTTTCAAAGCCCCTGATGTTCTTTGCATCCGGCAGGATACAGGCCCGTTACGGGACAACCAGGATCGAAAAAGTGAACGGGGTCCTCTCCTCCATGCCCCTGCTCGGCATCCTGACCTTCATCGGAGCACTCTCCCTATCTGGAGCACCCCCCTTCAATATTTTTATAAGTGAATTCACCATCCTCATGGCAGCGGTGGACCGGGGCCTCTGGTTCGTAATCGGAACCTTCCTTTTCTTCGCGGTCATGGTCTTTTACGGCATCCTTTCCGGATTCGGAAGGATGCTCTTCGGGGCGGACCAGAAGGCGCCGCATCCATGGGGGCAAGGGGTTTCCGGCTCTTCAGGAGAGAACAAAACCGAATCCGGGTTCTGGACCATATGTTCGAATGCAGTCATGATCGTCATGGCCATGCTGATCGTGGTGTTGGGTCTCACCATCCCTGATTTCATCGACAGCACAATCCGGGCGAGTATTCAAGCCCTTGGAGTCAAATAATGGAGAAGCTTCTCAAAAAAGCCATAAATATAAAAGACCACCTGAACGAGCAGTATATCGAGGTTGCAAGGGACGACTTCAGAGATGCATGCCGGTACCTATGGAACGAAAAAGACGCTATCCTCCGCCTCATGTTTGCCGTCGACGAAAGGAGCATCAGCGGATCGTTCAAGGTGCACGCTGTATTTTCCATCCCAGGTATGGATCGTTTCTTTATCATCGTTCTTTCCTTACAGGAGCCGGTTCGACCGGCTCACGGCCCTGAGCTTGTCGAAGGGGATGACCTTAGTTTCCCTTCCCTTACGGTCGACATCCCGGCTGCGCACTGGTATGAACGCGAGATCCGGGACATGTTCGGGCTGAACCCACAGGATCATCCCGATCCGAGAAGGCTTGTGTTCCACGAATCGTTCCCGGCCCGATCCTATCCGCTAAGAAAGGACTGGGCCATAACGGACTCCGATGCAAAGGAATGGGGCGAAGGCATGGCGGAGAAAGAACCCTACCGCTTCATGCAGGTTGAAGGGGAAGGGATTTATGAAATCCCCGTGGGCCCGGTGCATGCCGGGATCATCGAACCGGGGCATTTCAGGTTCAGCGCGGTAGGAGAGACCATCTTCTTCCTCGAGCCGAGACTCTTCTATACACATAAGGGAACAGAGAAGCTTTTTGAGTCCTTCGGCTTTGAAGACGGGGTCAACCTTGCGGAGAGGGTTTCCGGAACGTCCTCCTTCTCTCATTCCGCTGCCTATTGCATGGCCGTGGAGAGGATGATGGGCGTTCATTTGACGGAAAAGGCTGAGGCGGCCAGGACGCTGCTCCTGGAGATGGAACGGCTGTACAACCATATCGGGGATATCGGCAACCTGTGCGCCGGGACCGGGCTGACCGTCGGGTATGCCAGAGGGGCCGTGATCAAAGAAAAGCTCATGCAGCTGAATCAACGGGTGACCGGGAGCCGGTACCTCCGTGGAGTGAATCTCATTGGAGGGATCAGTAAAGAAATCTTTCCCCATTCGGATCATATACGATCAACACTGGATATAGTCACAAAAGAATACAAGGGTCTGATGAAATTGCTCCTGGGCACGGTCTCCCATATCGAGAGGCTCGAGAACACGGGGGTGCTCTCCCGGGAGATCGCCAGGAAACTCGGGGCCACGGGCGTCTCGGCCAGGGCATCCGGCATCCCCGACGACATCAGGCATGCCCATCCCCATCTTTTCTACGACCGGCTGGATTTCGAGGCCAATACCATGGCCGCCGGCGATGTGCTTGCAAGGATGATGGTCCGAACCGCTGATTTAGAGTGCTCCATATCCATCATACGCACGATCCTTGATGGGCGCTACCAGGGCGAAAACGCGGCAGGAACCCGCGCTATACCACCCTTCGCAGCATCCCTGGGTTACACGGAAGGGCCAAGAGGGTCCATCTTCTACTGGGTCATGGCCGATCATGCCGGGGGCGTTTTCAGAGTGAAATTGAGATCGCCTTCTTTTTGCAACTGGCCGGTCGTCCCCTTTGCCGTGCACGGCAATATCGTTCCTGATTTTCCGTTGTGCAATAAGAGCTTTAACCTGTCTTACTCAGGGTGTGACATGTAATGATTGACGGCTTTGTAAAAAGTCCATCTGCGGCGTTACGCTTCATCCTTCGTCATTGCAGCGTACCTCTCAGTACGCCTCATTCCTCAGGATTCGCGTGCCTTGCATCTGGATCTTTTTACAAAGCCGTCTACTTTGGAGACTTTTTAAAAGGCCAATAATGATTAAGGGAATATTAAAAAACATCATACGCAGGAAACAGGCGATCCGGTTCCCTGAAGAGTTCCAGGTGCCGCCTGATCAGGAACTGGAGATCGTCGACCTTAAGAAGAAGATCCATGCCATCTTCAGAAGGTCGCTCCGGATCCGGCAGGTCGATGCCGGATCGTGCAACGCCTGCGAATGGGAGTGCACGGCCCTCACCAATCCCGTCTATGACATCCAACGGTTCGGCATGGACTTTGTGGCGTCCCCCCGGCATGCGGATCTCCTGCTGGTCACCGGCCCTGTTTCACGGCAGATGGAACTCGCTCTGAAAAAAACCTATCTCGCGACCCCGGACCCGAAACTCGTCATAGCCTGCGGCGACTGCGCCAGGGACGGCGGCATCTATAAAGGAAGCTATGCGGTCGCGAACGGCGTTGCCCGCGTGATCCCTGTTGACGGCTGCATCCCCGGATGCCCGCCCACACCAACGGCCATCCTCAAGGGACTGCTGGATTTGCTCCGTTACACCAGAAAACCGCTTGACACATAGACCCGCTTTGTTGATAATGTACTCATGTCCTTAAATTATACAAAATTAATAAGCTTTCTCCTCCTCTTCTTCTTCTCTTCATCGGTTCTTGTGGTCTGCACTGAGGAGTATAGCTATTCCACCGTCTGTCCCTATTGCAACGATGAGAATATAAACAACACTGTTCTTTTAGATTCGCAAATCAATCACCTTGACGATGACCCATCATGTCAACAGTGTCCATGTCATTTAAGTTTTATAGAACCTGCATTCCCTGTCCTTCTTTCTCATGAGGCCTACGTAAGTCTAATCTCTATCTTATCTTCACTAATCATCAAAAACATTTCCATGAACATCTTCCGTCCCCCGAAGACCGTCCTGCAATAGACATCGCAGCAAAAATCTTATTTAATAGGGAGGTTTCCGTGGTGAAAACTTTCAGGATTTTATATTCCTGCGCCATCTTTCTGTATCTCAGCGTTGCCGTTTCTTCCGCTGAGGAGAAAAAGTACGGCTTGCAGGAACTGATGGATATGGCCGTTGAAAAGAGCCCCTCTACCATAATCTTTAGGGCCGATATAGAGGCGAGTAAAGGCGATGTTCTCTCCTCAAAAGCCTATCCAAACCCTGGAATAGAGCTTGAAGGCGGCAGAGGCAAGTCATTGGATGGTTCAGACTCAGGCGGAGAATATTCAGTAAGCATTGATCAGCCCTTAGAATGGCCGAAGAAGAGATTGTTCAGGAGGAAGGCGGCAGAGGCTGCCCTGGAGGTAAGTCGGTATGAGACCGATGCCTTCAGACTGGAACTCCACTCAGAAGTGAAGAAGGCATTTTACCGGCTCCTCCTTAATAAAAAGGAATTAGAGGTTGCTTCTGAGAATCTCAATACGGTTAACGAACTTATGAAGACAGCAGGATTGAGGGTCAAGGCAGGGGAGGCCCCTGAGTTTGAGCTTGTAAAGGCACAAGTAGAGGCATTGAAGTCTGAAAAGGAGTTAAGACGGGCAGAGAACAGGGTTGCCATAGCGAAAGCCCAGTTAAACAGTCTCTTAGGCAATACCTTGCCTGAAGGGTTTGAGGTAGATGGCGATTTCTCATCTACAGATAAGAGATACAACATGGATGATCTCCTATCCATCGCCCTCACAAAACACCCATTCATCATTCGCCAGGAAAAAGAGAGTGAGGCAAAGGGTTATGCCCTCGAAATGGAGAGACAGTCTGTATTCCCTGATGTCAGGGTAAAGGGTTTATATGGGAAGGAGATCGACAAAGAGACCTATACCCTTGGGCTATCCATTCCCCTTCCGCTCTGGTATCAGAGGAAAGGAGAGATTACAACAGCCTCGGCAGAGAGGGCAAAGGCAAAAGCCGGGCTTTCTAAGGCAAAGGTCGAACTTTCACTGGCAATAGAAGTGGCCTGTAAAGACTATCACATAGCACTCAACCAGATAGAGGTCTTTGAAAAAGGGCTTCTCAGGCAATCCGAAGAGGCGCTTCGCATAGCGGAACTCAGCTATAAACAGGGAGAGTCCGGTATCCTCGACTATCTTGACGCCCAGAGGGTCCACAGGCAGACCTTACTGGATTACAACCAGGCAAGGTTTGAGCTTTCCCTTGCCGTTGCAGAGCTTGAAAGGCTGGGAGGTGGATTACAATGAAAATTGCAGGAAACGAGGGAGAAAAGACCGTGCGTTTTAGAGGGGTTTCTCTTTTGATCGCCCTATGGATGGGGTTTATCTCTATATCAGCATGTGAGAAGGGTAAAAAGGCAGAGAATACCGTAGAGAAGGAGGGAGAGGCGTACTCCAACATTGTGACTTTGACCTCTGAGGCCGTTGAAAAGGCAGGGATAAAGATTGCGCCGGTCTCTATCAGGACAATGAAGACCGAGTTATCTTTTCCTGGGAAGGTTTCCGTGAATGAGACGAGGCTCGCCCATGTGGGGCTGAGGATATCCGGGAGGGCCGTAGAGGTCTCTGCAAACCTTGGGGATTTGATAAAGAAGGGACAGCCCCTGGCCCTGATTGACAGCCCTGAACTTGGAGAGGCACAGAGCCAGTATCTAAAGGCAAAGACAAATCTTCAGGTAGCAGAAAGGTCATATGAAAGGGCAAAGATGCTCCTCGATGGGAAGGTCATATCCACAGGGGAATTCCAGAGGCGGGAGGGGGAGTATCTCTCTGCCCGGACCGAGGCAAAGGCGGCAGAGGACAGGCTGCACCTCTTCGGTATGACTGATGATGAGGTTTTGGCTATAGGCAAGGGGCACGCCCTGAGTTCCAGGGTTTCTATATACGCCCCTATCTCCGGGACAGTTACAGAAAGGCATCTGACCATCGGTGAGGTTGTAGAGCCTGTGAAACCACTCTTTATTATTGCAGATCTCTCCACTCTCTGGGTGATTGCGGATATACCTGAAAACGATATTTCAAAAATCAGAGAAGGCCAGAAGGTCTCGGTTCTGGTCTCGTCATACCCGGATACTGAATTTACAGGGATAGTGACGTATATCTCGGACTCTGTTGATCCTCAGTCGAGGACAGTGAAGGTAAGGGCCGAGGTGGAAAACCCCAAAGGGGTCTTAAAGCCGGAGATGTTTGCCACTGTAAAGATTACAGCGGGGAAGACGGATGCCCTTGCCATACCTGAATCCGCTGTCCAGAGAGAAGGGGAAAGGACGATTGTCTTTGTGGCAAAAAGTGAAACGGCCTTTGAAAAGAGGGATGCATCCCTTGGCCCGGAGACAGGTGGCTTTCATCAAGTCATCTCCGGTCTCATGGAAGGGGAGAGGATCGTTACAGAGGGGGCCTTTACCCTGAAGTCGGAGACCCTGAAGGGCCTTATGGAGGAGGAATAGCGATGATTGATAAACTCATTGCCTTTGCCCTGCGGCAGAGGCTTCTAATAATGGTTGGCGTGGCTCTTTTGGTGGGTTTCGGTATCTATGCCTTCAGGAAACTTCCCATAGACGCCTTCCCCGATGTTACCAATGTCCAGGTGCAGATAATCACCGAGACCCCTGGCCGCTCCCCTATGGAGGTAGAGAAATTTATTACCTACCCCATAGAGGTGCAGATGACAGGACTTCCGAGAATGCAGGAACTACGCTCTCTGTCCAAGTTCGGTCTCTCATTGGTGACGGTTGTGTTTGAGGACAATGTAGACATCTACTTTGCAAGGCAGTTGATCCTGGAGAGGCTTATCGAGGCAAAGGAAAAGCTTCCTGAAGGCGTTGAGCCGGCCATGGGACCGATAACAACAGGGCTGGGGGAGATATATCAGTATACCCTTGAGAGAAGCCAGAAGTCAGAAGTCAAGGGTAGAAAGCCCCCCAAGCCCCCTTTATCCAAGGTGGGACAAAGGGGGGATTTGTCCACCGAGGAGGATCTCATGGAACTCCGGACAATCCAGGACTGGATTGTAAGGCCGATCCTTAGAACCGTTCCTGGGATTACGGATGTCAATGCCTTTGGCGGATATGTAAAGCAGTATCAGGTCTTGATAGACCCTGATAGGCTCAGAAAATACGACCTTGCTCTGAAGGAAGTCTTTGAGGCGGTTGCCGAAAACAATGCCAATGCCGGTGGGAACATCATTGAACACTCGTCGGAGCAGTATATCGTAAGAGGCGTGGGCCTTATCAGGTCTATCCAGGATATTGGAGATATCGTTGTCAAGGAACATGAAGGAACCCCCATATTTGTAAAGGACGTGGCGGAGGTGAAATTTGGCCCTGAGACGAGGCAGGGGGCCATCGTGAAGGACGGCAGGAATGAGGCGGTTGCCGGTATCGTGATGATGATAAAGGGCGGAAACAGCGGGAAGATTGTAAAGGCTGTAAAGGAAAAGGTCGAGGAGATAAACAGGAGCAATCTCCTTCCTGACGGGGTAAAGATAAGACCTTTCTACGACAGGATGGAATTGGTGGATAAGTGCATCGATACCGTCACAAAGGCTCTTGAGGAAGGCGCCGTCCTGATTATCGTGATTCTCTACCTTTTCTTAAGAAACTTCAGAGGCGCCCTTGTTGTGGCTCTCTCACTCCCGTTGTCGGTACTCGCGACTTACATTGTCATGTGGAAGGCGGGACTGTCCGCAAACCTCATGTCCCTCGGCGGCCTTGCCATATCCATCGGTATGATCGTTGATGCAGCTATCATACAGGTGGAGAACGTCCAGAGACACCTGTCGGAAAGAGGCGCGGGAGAACACAGGCTGCCGGTCATATTAGAGTCTGTCCTGGAAGTCAGGAAGCCGGCCCTCTTTGGTGAGTTGATCATAGCCATAACCTTTATACCGATCATGACCCTGCAGGGGATGGAGGGAAAGATGTTCGCTCCACTTGCCTTTACGGTCGCAATAGCCCTCCTCTCGTCACTACTCCTTTCCATATTCGTCATACCCGTTCTCTGCTCCTTCCTGTTAAAGGCCGGAGAGGAGAAGGAAAACTTTATAGTAAAATGGGTGAAAAGACCTTATATGCCGCTCCTCGTATCCGCCATGAGACACCCTATGTTTGTCACAGCCATTGCGGTCATGCTGCTTGCAGCGAGCCTTGCCCTCTTCCCTTTCCTCGGTACGGAGTTTGTTCCGACCCTTAACGAAGGGACAATCCTGCCTCAGGTAATAAGGCTGCCGAGCATATCCCTTACAGAGTCGGTGGAAGTGGAAAAGAAGGCACAGCAGGCTCTGATGGAGGTACAGGAAGTAAAAACCATTGTATCAAGGATAGGATCGCCGGAGATAGCCACTGACCCGATGGGTCCAAACCTCAGCGACATGTTTGTCATCCTGAAGCCCAAGGATGAGTGGAAAGATGCAAAGACCATGGATGATGTCAAGGACAGGATAAGAGAAGAGCTTGAGAAGATACCTGGGATAGGCCTGAATATTACTCAGCCCATTGCCATGAGGGTTGACGAACTCATCTCAGGAGTCAAGTCCCAGATTGCCGTAAAACTCTTTGGCGACGACATGGATACCCTGAAGGAAAAGGCGGAAGAGATTGCAAGAACCGTTTCAGGCGTTAAAGGGGTAGAGGACTTGAGGGTGGAGCAGACGGCCGGGCAGCCTTATCTCACTGTGGATATTGACAGGAGGAAGATAGCCAGATACGGAATAAATGTGGCCGATATCCAGGAGATCATAGAGACGGCCATAGGAGGAAAGGCGGCCACAGAGGTCTTCGAAGGGGACAAGAGATTTGCCGTGCTTCTGAGGTTTCCTGAGGAAAAAAGGAACAACATAGAGGCTATCGAAAAGATTTTTGTCAAGGCGGCAAACGGCGCCAATATCCCTCTGTCATCACTCGCAAAGGTATCCATCTCCGAAGGTCCTGTCCAGGTGAGCAGGGAAAACTCTAAACGAAGGATTGTTATCGAGTGCAATGTGGAAGGAAGGGACATCGGAGGTTTCGTTGCGGAGGCTCAAAAACTGCTGGCTGAGAAGGTAAAGCTCCCATCTGGTTACTATGTAACATGGGGCGGAGCTTTCGAGAACCAGCAGAGGGCCGCAAAGAAGCTTTCTATCGTAGTTCCCTTGACCATCGCCCTTATATTTTTCCTCCTATTCTCGACCTTTAACTCCATGAGATATGCAGGCTTAATAATCCTTAACCTCCCCTTTGCCCTGATCGGGGGAATATTCGGCCTGTGGATTTCAGACCAGTATTTGAGCGTCCCTGCATCAGTAGGCTTTATTGCCCTTTTTGGCGTGGCGGTTCTTAACGGGGTCGTCCTGATTTCTTACATCAATACACTTAGAGAAGATGGAATGCCGTTGGAGGAAGCCGTAGTAACAGGGTGCGAAAAGAGGCTCCGACCTGTGCTGATGACCGCCCTCGTCGCCATTCTCGGCCTTGTCCCCATGCTCTTTGCCACAGGACCGGGGTCGGAGATACAGAAGCCTCTTGCAACGGTGGTTGTGGGCGGGCTTATAACATCTACGCTTCTCACATTAATAGTATTGCCTACCCTTTACAGGTGGTTTGAAGAATGGTTCGGGAGATCGGTTAACTGAGCTTTCAATAAATCGTTCTCAGATTCCATTATTAGTCGGCCTTAAGACGAAGATCCATGCCCGCGTGATCCCTGTTGACGGCTATATCCCCGGATGCCCGCCCACACCAGCGGCCATCCTCAAAGGACTCATAGATTTACTCCGTTAGAGAAGCGGAAGATGGGTTAACTTGAGAAATTAAATATCTACCTAATTCCTCAAACCGCTTTTTATTTTTATGCCAAAACGGAAGCAACTGCTGGTATTCCTTTACTTTTTGTGTGTCTTTTATCTCCTTAATTTGAATATCACCAGGGAGTTTACGCTTAATATTGTGATAGGCACCAATAAAAAGTATTCCTGTTTGGTCCTCATGCAGGGTCTCATCTATTCTTTGGGCAATATATTCATCTCTTTTGTTTAAAAGCATATTCTTGGTTAACTTATATCTTGTTAAACCTAATAATTTCTCCGCTACCGTCTTAGCCTGCGTGATTTTAAGTAACCTATCTCGCTCAATCTTGACCAGATTAAAGTCTTCTGTCTTAACCAAAATTGCTCCTCTTTTAAGGAGTTTTGAAACTAATTGATAAT
>CAKKPE010000079.1 GCA_919901565.1 bacterium | reverse complement strand
ACCGGACATTTCTATTTTGGTAAGAATAGGACATTTCTATTTTGGCTTTACAATACGTGAGGAAATTCTTGACATACGCATTTGTAAACATTATGATCCAAATTCCTGTTAATTTTTCCCCAAAGAGATGTGAGGAGGTTATATGTACATTCAAGGGGCGATGCAGTCTTATATCGACAAGCTTGCATCCAAATCCCCGGAACCGGGCGGAGGAAGCGCAGCGGCGCTGGTCGGAAGCCTGGGCGCCGCCCTTGTGAGCATGGTCGGGAATCTTACCCTGGGAAAAGAGAAGTATGAAGGTGTGCAGGATGAGGTCAAGCGGCTTCTTCAAAGGTCTGAATCGGTCCGGGCGGACCTTCAGCGCCTGATGCAGGAGGATACCGAGGCCTTTTCCGGTGTTTCCGCAGCCTATAAACTTCCCAGGGAGACCGATGCGCAGAAAAAGGCCCGGTCCGAAAAGATCCAGGAGGCCCTGAAGGGTGCGGCCACCGAGGTCCCTTTTCAGGTTTGTGAGAAATCTCTGGAGGTGGCCCGGATCAGCCTGACCGCGGCCGAGATCGGGAATGTGGGTGCGGTGAGTGATGCCGGGGTGGCGGCCCTGTTTGCGGATGCCTTCGCCCAGGCCGCAGCCATGAATGTCAGGATCAACCTTAATTCCATACGGGACGAGGCCTTTGTCAGCGCCAAATGGGACCGGGTCCAGGAGATCCTGAAGGAGGTTGGAAAACTCAAGGAAGAAGTGGTTGCCATGACATACCGTAAAATGGGTTAACGAATCAGGAAGGAGAATGAACATGCCGGCAAGAGTAATCGATTGTACAGCCATTGCAAATGAGATCAAGCAGGAGATCATCCATGAGGTCGAGGTTCTCAAGAAAAAGGGGATTGTCCCCGGGATTGCCACCCTCCTCGTGGGAGATAACTTCGGGGCCAAGATGTACCGTGGGCAGGTGGAGAAGTTCTGCGCCGAGGTCGGGTTCCAGTACATCAATGCCAACCCTCCTGTGACCGCCTCGGAACAGGATGTCATGCAGATCGTCCGCGATCTGAACCAGGACGACCAGGTCAGCGGCATCCTTCCGCTCAGGCCTTTCCCCGATCAGATCTCGGACACGGTGATCATCAACAGCATCGATGTGAACAAGGACATCGACTGCTTCCACCCCTACAATATGGGCAAGCTTGCACTCGGAGAAGTGACCTTCCCTCCGGCCACGCCTGCAGCGTGCATCGAAATCCTGGAAAGGGAAAAGGTTGATTTTGTGGGCGCCGAGATCGTGGTCGTAGGCCACAGCAACATCGTGGGAAAACCGGCCATGCTTCTTGCCCTCAACCGGAACGCCACCACCACGAATATCCACGTCTTCACGGCCAAGGCCGGGAATTCGGACAAGCATACCCTGGGGGCCGATATCCTGATCGTGGGCGCAGGCGTGCCGAACCTGATCAAAAAGCATCAGGTCAAAAAGGGCGCCATGGTCATCGACGTGGGGATCAACCGGGTCAAGGTGCTGGATGAAAAAGGCCAGCCGGTCCTTGATGATAAAGGGAAACCCAAGACCAAGACCGTGGGCGACGTGGCCTTCGACGAGGTCTGTGAGGTTGCATCCGCCATCACGCAGGTCCCCGGCGGAGTGGGTGTGGTCACCAACATGATGCTCATGAAGAACGCCCTCAAGGCCTGCAAGATGCAGCATAAGATTTAAAAAGAAAATGGTGCCGGATACTTTCCTGGTCTCCGGCACCATTTTTTTCTACAAGTTTCTTCACTATAAAAACCATCCGCTTGGAATCCCATCTTTCTGCTTGTACCTTCCTGAAAACGGATTTTGAGCCTTTTCTGGAAATCGTCCGAACCCTTCATTATTGCTGTACACGCTCATGCGCTGCGGCCTTTTTCTCCCGAGTTCTTGCCAAACATTCCCCAGATCAGTTGAATTTTCTCCGGTTTTCCTGGGATGCAATGCAGAAAAAGGCAACTTAATGTCACACTTTATTTGACACTAAAAGTTATACTTGACAGTTAACAAATACAGGGGTATTTTCCCGACATTATTATGAAAACAAATATAAAGAAAGGAGGTTGCATGGTGTGTGGCGTTTATCCGCCTTTCCGGATAAGGGGGGTGTTTGAGAGCATGAAATAAAAAAAGAGGAGGAAAGATTATGCTGGTGGAAAAACATAATATTTTTGCTCTGCTTGCAGTCAATGCCCTGATGTCATCTCTTTTGCCGCCGCTTCTGGTGAAAACATTGAGGAGGTTGAACATGAATAAGACTTTGCTGTCATTGGCGTGTTTTGTATTCTTGGCTGGTTTGAGTGGAGGTGTGAGTGCTGCGTCTGATTCTTTCTGTGTAAGTTGGGGGAACGAAACAACAGTGACATCTCCTCCAGCAACCTCTGTGAATATCATCCGTTTAGATGACGGCACTCTTTTTACAGCCTATATTCTTTACTCTGGTGGTTATGATGGTGCTATATATGCTTCTAAAAGCACAGACAATGGTACCACATGGGGCAACCCATTTTACGTTGGAAGCGCGGGACAATCTTTAGACCCTTCATGTATTCAACTTCGTAATAGTAGAATTATGTGTGCATTCTCACCGGCTGATGTCGGTATTTGGACCACATATTCGGATGATTATGGGAATACTTGGTCCGCTCCAGTTAATGTGTCACGTTACGGTTTTGTACCAGATTTAATGGAATTGAACAATGGCGAGATTCTCCTGGCATGTTCTATGGGATGTGAAAGTAGTATTTGTATAAGAGTTATGAAGAGCACAGACGGTGGTGTTAACTGGAGCGCACCTGTAACGGTATACGATTCACCAGATCGTGACAGTAAGGCCGATTTGCTTCAATTAAATGACGGCACTATTCTATCAGGATTTTATACTCTCATTCCAGACCCTGATCCAGAGACTGGCAGTTATTGGAGCTCTTTAAAACTTGTAAAATCTTATGACAATGGTATTACTTGGACAGATGAAACAACTGTTGTTCCTTTTTATAGTGCTGGTGACCCGCGTTGGATATCACTTTTGCAAGTAAATAACGGTGAAGTATGGGCTGCCTTTAACGGATTAGAACTTGTTAGATCCTTTGATGGTGGGACGACATGGGGTAATAGAGAGTCCATCACACCTGGTGTTTGGCCATCGCTCATCCAGCTTTCAGACGGCACATTCATAACTGCATTTACCACTGGAGCT
>CAKKPE010000078.1 GCA_919901565.1 bacterium | reverse complement strand
TTCAAACACCAATTCGAACATAAAAACTGGAGCGAGTGGAGGGAATCGAACCCTCGTAGCTGCCTTGGCAAGGCAGAGCATTACCACTATGCTACACTCGCTTGTCAAATGAACGCGCAATCTTGCGGTACGCAAGTTGCTGCGTGAATTTGATCCGCCAATGTTTTGTGGCGGATGATATCACCCGTTAAAAAGGTAAGAACTTTCCGTACTGAGGCGGTGTATTCTAAGGAAGAAACTCTGCTTTGTCAAACACACCAAAACACCCCAGAAATTCCCCAACTTCTGATTAACCTCAGGGATTTGTTCTGTCCGGCAAAGAGAGAAAAGAGAAAGTAAGCGGAATGGCCGAAACAAGAAGGGACGCAGAGTGAAGCGTTTCTCTCTTTTCTCTTTGAGCAACCTCCAGCCTCTGCGCCCCAGGGGTGTGTGCTATGAATATCGGCCAATTTCGGGAGTATTGCAGCAAGAATTTTTCGATGGGAACATGCGAGAACAAAGTGCGGGACCCGCGCAAGCGGCCGGTGATCCCTGCGGGCGATGTGTTCCGGCTCGTTCTGGAAATGCCCGTGTTAGGACAAAAGAGTCTTTTGGCAGTGGATGAAGATGCCCGTGTTCCGGCTTTCCGGCGCTCTTATGGCTGCACAAGAGAGAGCGTGGCTTCCGACACCTCGATCGAGCGCGTGTTGAAAGGCATGCGCTCGTCACAACTCCGCAACTTCTCCTACCGGATACAGGACCGTTTGGATGAGGAAGGGCTTTCGGAATTTCGTCTTTCAACCGGCAAACGGATCCGGGTCGGGGTGCTGGACGGTTCAACCTTCGGGAACTTCTGGGCAAATGTTCTCGCAGCGTCCGGAGGTGTGGATTCGGTAGTAGATCTGGAGCCTTACCGTGGGCGTGGTCATGAGCTGAACGCGGGAAGAAGGCTCTTGAAACGAGCCTTTGAAAAGCTCGGGAGTGGCTATTTCAATATCGTGGCCGCGGATGCCCTTTACATGGATCGTGAAGACTTCCGGTTGTGCCGCGCATTGGGAAGCCATTTGCTCGTGAAAACAGAGGGCGGTGAAGCTCTCACTGTGATTAAGGACGCGCGGGGCCTGTTTTTCCCAAGAGACGAAAAGATCCGTGGCGAGGTGCGGCAAACACTCGGCACGGATTGTGTGCGGCAGATCGACTATGAAATACGCTGGGCAGAAGGGTTTTCGTGGAACGATCTGGAATGCCCCCTCACTGTAGCGCATGTGCGGGAGAAACATCTTAAACCCGCCAAGGGACGCCCTGAGGAAGTCGAGTTCCGGGTGGTGACGACGGCTTCGGGACTGGAGGGCGAAGATCTTCGCGAACTCGCGCATCAAAGGTGGCATATCGAAAATCAGGTGTTCAAGCGGCTCAATGCGCTCGTGGGAAGCAAACGGTGCTGGAGCAAAAAACCGGAGGTTTTTGAAAGGTTGCTCCGGCTCTGGATGCTGGGAATGACGCTTCTCGCGGCATGGCTGTTCCAGAGAGGATGGAAGCTCGCCGAAGAAACATGGCAGACTCTGAAGAAAACATGGGGTTGGGTTACAAGGCAGCTGCGAGCGTCTCTCGTGGCAGCGACACCAAGCGGCTAAAAAAGTGCCGCTTGCGTCCCTGCATTTTATCTCGCGTGAAACGAAATTGGCCGATGGTGGAAGAAGTTCGAAATAAAACCCGCAGAAGATAAGGAAGCCGTGTCGCTAACGATCAATGCAACCTGAAGTTGGGGAATTTCTGAAGATGATATTCATACTGGCTATTGGGCAGATTGCGGATATATAATCAAGCCTTACTATCTAGAGGAAAACATGGCGTCCAAGTCTTTAATTTTTTTCTGGATGGCGACTTGGACAGCCATGATTCTTCGTAAACTTATTGATTAAGGAAAATCATGGCGAAACAAGTTACGCTGTCTCCGTCGGCATTGAACCTTTTTAAAAATTGTTCACGGTGCTTTTGGCTTGAAAAGGTCAAGCAGATCAAACGGCCCCGCGGTATTTTCCCTTCGCTCCCGGGCGGCATGGACCGCGTGATCAAAAATTATTTCGATA
>CAKKPE010000077.1 GCA_919901565.1 bacterium | reverse complement strand
AGTGAAATGTGGGCGCGTAATCAAAAAAGATTTTAAAAGGACTAAACTGTTACCCTCTTCTCCTGTCACCCAGCCCGCATATAATTCCATCCCATCCATCGAGTTCAATTGCGTTATAGAGTTTGGACTTCCATCCTTTCCGAACAGACCAAGAAAGGACTGGTAATCTTCAAACCATTTGTGCTCCTGGCTGAAAGAATGAACCAGCATCATAGAACAGGATGCATGGAACCGTTCGGCCTCGATCATTGCCGACGCGGTGCGATGAAGCAGTTGATAGCGAATATTGTCCAGGCCATTATCAGAAATACCGAGACGCTTGCAAAGATATGCCAGTCTTTTTTTCTTACCGGGAGAACTCTCTGGTTGCCATTCAGAAACCGTGGGGCCGAAGGGTTCATTCACCTTGCCTTCGACAGCAATCGAGATCAACCCATCCTGTGAACGTGCGAGAACGAAGATATCATTCTGGGAAGGATTCCCTCCTCCGGGAAGAGGCACCTTGTGTTCAGGGAAAGCAAACAATATCTTTATACCACTGAATATAGGCAAACCTGACTGCTGAAAAACCTTTCTGACACTTTCAGGAAATCCATCCGCCTCTTCCCAGCAATAAGCCAGGGCCTTTGCCGAATACCCGCTCCGCCAATGCTTTTCAGGTTCGGCCAGAAGACGCTGCCAGTCTCCGGGGCCTTGTGATGGCATGAAAATTTTATCCACTACCATGACTCCGTTTCGCAATGAAACTTAGAAAAACCAACATGGGTCTCCGTTAATGGTCTCCGTATTAATTAGGTATGATGCCCCCGGAATTATTCCACGATTTAAAAAACTGTACTATTTGCCTACGGCCTTCCACACCTCTTGCGTTATACGTAGCATTGTGATAATGTACGTATAAATTATCCCGAAGAATAGACGGGGCCGGAGCCAAGAACAGCCAGCCCCGTCAGAAGCGCAGCTTCTAATGGGGACCTGCCCCCCTTCTTGAGCCAAGGGCAGACCTCCTCCTCATGTTTGTCCGGGAGATTGTTGAAAGCGGCGTGACAGTCTTCAGAAAGAAGTAACGAATATAGATTTGGTCTGCGTTGATTCACGATGCGGGACGGGGCCTCTGCCGTTTCTAATCTGTCACCCTGTTGACCTTCTTATTTTCACCCCATCGGGTG
>CAKKPE010000076.1 GCA_919901565.1 bacterium | reverse complement strand
TAATGCGCTCAATTTCATGCAGTGTCTCTGCCTCAAGATAACTTTCTCCGCAGTGCGGGCAGGTAACGACAGGAACATTTTCTACAACCAGGATGTCCTTACCCTTGCCGTAGGTTCTTGTAATTCTGCGGATACGCGCACCCTGATTCCCACAATTTTCACAAATCATTTTTTCCCCTCTTCCCATATATGAAAATGGGGACATCCAGCGCCCAATTAATGCTTAATTAAGGGATAGCTATTTCTTTATCTTTTACGACACTGGAAAGAGAATTGAGTATGAAATCTTTTGCATCAAGTATTTCAAGAAGAACAGGTTCTCCGTCTTTAGAAAAATGGATAATCATCTGCCCTTCTTCTTCAGCGTAATCTATTTTTTTATCTGAGAGTTCAACAAGAAGTGCATCAACATCTTTACTGTATTTAATCTTTCTCATATCGGGACTTCCTTCCCGGATAAAGAGATGATGCCCTGTGATTATTCACCCAGGGTCTTCTTGAGTTCCATGATCAGGTCATACCCTTTCTGCCAGGATCCCGGGTCGTTCACATCGATCCCCATGGCCGAGAGGAGACTGGGCGGGCTGTCCGATCCGCTTGCGGATCTGAAGGCTCCCATCAAGTTTTTTCATAAGTCTTAAGGAAATCATCTCTTGAAATACCTGCTTGGGTACAAATTGTTTTGGAGCGTCTACTGGTAATTTCGGCATTATGCCTATACTCCGGTTTCTGCAACAAAGGCTTCAAGAATGGGTGGCTCAACATCAAGGACTTCTTCCCCGAAAGTTTCAATATGGAAACGGATCGCAGATTTTACATCAGATAGTGCTTCCTCATATGTGTCTCCTTGTCCAACCACAACACCTTTAAGTCCTAAGGGATAGGACACGTATCCATCAGGATGTTTTTCCACAATAATTTTGTATTGCTTCATAAGCTAACCTCCGTCTATCATTGAGAAAGATCAAGGGAATTAAACCATTTTGCCTGTATGAAGTCAATAAGAATTCAGGATATAAGAGATGATTTGGATGAGAGCGATGATGTACATATGATTATTGATTGACTCGTAAAAAATCATCAGGGGAGACGGCACAGTAAAAAGCTCAGGATGCAAGGCGCGCAAGTCCTGAGGAATGAGGCGTACTTATAGTTACGCTGCAATGACGAAGGATGAAGCGCAACGCCGCAGACTGACTTTTTACGAAGCCGTTATTCTCCCAGGGTCTTCTTGAGTTCCACGATCAGGTCATGGACCAGGTCATAGCCTTTCTGCCAGAAGCCGGGGTCGTTCACATCGATCCCCATGGCCGAGAGGAGGTGAGGCGGAGAGTCCAATCCCCCTGCCGAGAGGAGGTCGAGGTATTTCGGCACGAACGTCTTGCCGTCTTCCAGGTACTGCCGGAACAGGGAAAGAACCAAGAGTTCACCGAACACATAGCTGTAACAGTAGAAGCGGGCATGCACAAAGTGGCTGATGTAGCTCCATCCCCATTTATAGGAAGGGATCATTTCCACGGCGTCTCCGTAGAGTTTGCCGTTCTCCTCCCACCAGAGGTCGCAGAGCTCCTGCGGGGAGAGGAGCTTGTCCCTGCGTTTCAGGTGCGCCTGCATCTCGAAACGGGTAAGCACGTTCTGCCTGAAGGTCGTGGCGATGATATCCTCGATCTTGGCGCAGAGTATGGAGGTACGGACTTTGGGGTCCTGCTCCTCACTCAGAAAAAGTCGGGTCAGGAGCATCTCGCCGAAAACCGAAGCGGTCTCGGCCATGGGGAGCACGGCATCATAATTGACCAGGGTCTGCTTCTTTGAGAGCGAAAAATGGACTCCGTGCCCCAGTTCATGGGCCAGTGTGGCCACATCCCGGAGGTTCCCCGTGTAATTCATCAGCACATAGGAGGGGATCCTGGGGGTCATGCCGCTGCAGAAGGCGCCTCCGGTTTTCCCATGGCGAACCGCCGCATCAATACGGGATTCTTTAAAAAATCCTTTCGCGATCTTTTCCATCTCAGGATTGAAGTTCCCAAAGGCCTTCAAAACCTTTTGCCCGGCCTCATCAAAGGGGATAACCTTGTTCACCTCACCCACGGGGGCATAGACGTCGGAGTTTTTGAGTTTCGGCAGTTTGAGCAACCTGGCCTTGAGCCTGAAATAGTCCTGCGCCAGGTGATAATTTTTTTCCGTGACCTCCATCATCCGTTCGATGGTATCGTGCGAGAGTTCGTTCGTGAGGTGTGTGGCGGTTATGGGATCCTTGTATCCACGAAGATGGCATTCCTCCGCGTGGTCCAGGAAAATGTTGTTGAACACCGACGAGAGGACGAGAGCGTTCTCCCCGTGCCGGTCCAGGAATGCGGAGAAGGCCCGCTCCCGGATCTCGGCATCGGGGCGGTGGAGCATGGAAAGAAGCTCCTCACCGGTATAGTCCCGCTCCTCACCTTCGAGGTTGAGGCGATACACAAAGGAGGAAGAAAGCTCCTCGAAGAGCTGACCGAAGGCTTGCTTGCCGGCCATGTCCTTGATATTGATGACCTGCTCTTCCTTTTCCGAGAGGGTATAGGGTTTGAAGAGGCGCAGCCGTTTGAGATAATGCCGGTAATTAGCAAGCAACGGGTCAGACGTGAGCTTCTCAAAACGATGATCCGGAATGGAGAGGATCTCCAGTTCAAAGAAGATAATCTCGTGGCGGAGCCGAGAGAGAAACTCCCGCGTCTTCTGGACCAGTTCCTTGTGCGCATCCTTTTCCGTGTCCGAAGCAAAGAGAAGCTGTGCAAAAAGGTACGGCTTCGAGACCTTTTCCTGCAGGGCCTCGATCTCCATGATGGCGCCCTTGAGGGCCTCGGCCGTCAGTGACTCGGACCCGATCTTCCCGTAATATCGTTCCCGGAATTGCCCGACCTGTTCCGTGCCGGCCTGCATATCGGTCTCTATAGCCGGGTCCGAGACCGATGAATAAAGCCGGGAAAGATCCCATCTAACGGTTTTCAGGTCCTGTGACATGTTCTCTCCTGTGTCTGCCGTTTATTTATTTGTAACCCCCTCACCTTTGTCCTCTCCCCCTTCAAAGGGGGAGAGGGGAGGGTGAGGGGGTTTTTTACGAAGCCGTTATACATTAAACTTGAAATGCACGATATCCCCGTCCAGAATGATATACTCCTTGCCCTCCAGCCGGAGGGTCCCTTTCTCCCTGGCATGGGCCATGGAGCCGGCCTCCATGAAATGATCGAAAGTGACTACTTCGGCCTTGATAAAGCCCCGTTCGATATCCGAATGGATAGCCCCTGCGGCACGCACCGCGGGGGTTGATTTCATGATGGTCCATGCGCGCACTTCATCTTCGCCCACGGTCAGGAAGGAAATCAGCCCGAGAAGATCGTAGCAGGTGTGGATCAGGCGCTCCATGGCCGACTCCCTGATCCCCAGATCCTCCATGAAGAGCCGGGCCTCGTCCGGAGAAAGCCGACAGAGTTCCATCTCAATCTTGGCGCAGACCGCCTCAACCCTGGACTGCTCACCGGGAAACATCTCCCGGACCCTGGCGCACAACCCGTCGGTTTCGGGTGCGCCTATGGCCTCTTCACTGATATTCAGGACGAGGATCACAGGAAGAAGGGTCAGAAAACGGTACCCCCGGACCAGCTTTTCCTCTTCGGGCTGGATGGAGAGATCCCGGAGCGGCTTCTCCGCCTCCAACGCCTCGCGGAATCGGTCGAGGAGCGCTTTCTCCTTCTCGTTCTTCTGCCTCTCCATTCCCTTTTTCAGGGAGGCCTCGATCCGTTCAAGCCTCTTCTCGATGATCCCGAGATCGCTCAGCATCAGCTCTATCTCGAGGTCCTGCACATCCCTGAGAGGATCCACAGACCCTGCCGGATGCGGGACCGAGGCGTCCGCAAAAGCCCTGACCACATGGACCAGGGCATCCACCTCCCGCGCCCGCTGCAGGAATTCCGTGACCTTGGCCCCTTCGGACACGCTCCCCCTGGGAAGACCGGGGAGGTCCACGACTTCCACGGAGACATACGTGGTCTTTTTGGGTTTGTAGATCTCGCTCAAACGACCCACCCGTGCATCCGGGACCTTGACCACGCCCACATTGGGTTCGGCCCCGGTCTGGGCATAGGAGGCCACCTCGGCGCTCCCGCCGGTCAGGGCATTGAACAGCGTGGTCTTCCCGCAGTTGGGGAGCCCGACAATTCCGATAATCATTTGAAGCCGCCTTTCAGATTAAAGAAAATTTGATGGGCTCGCAAAAAGCCCTCAAATGGGACGGCAAAGTAAAAAGCTCCAGATGCAAGGCGCACAAGCCCTGAGGAATGAGGCGTACTGACAGATACGCTGCAGTGACGAAGGACGCAGTGCAACGCAGCAGATGGACTTTTTACGAAGCCGTCAAGAAGCATAGCGAATTTAACCCGATATATCAATAGAAAACGAAAACCATGTAAAGCCAAAATAGAAATGTCCTATTCTTACCAAAATAGAAATGTCCGGTT
>CAKKPE010000075.1 GCA_919901565.1 bacterium | reverse complement strand
ATTTTCTACGAGGCGCAAGGGAAACTCCTTGCAGGGGTAACGCAAAGCCACATCCTCTGGGCGTGGATGTTGTACACTATGTCTCTTCAAGTGGTGGTCAACGTCTTCATACGGCTCTATAAAAAACTGCCGATCACCAACATCATCATCAAGGACCCGGCTCTTGAACCCTATCTGATCAGAGCAAAAGGAAATGACGGCTCACTGCTTGCCCCAATATTTTACAATCATATCCCATCGGAAAAACTCCGTGAACTCATCGGATGTGACCCCATGTTCCGGATCGCCGGGGCGGAGAAGGTAGTGAATTACCAAAAGGCATGAGGTTCAACCGTAAGATTGGAGCGGGTTGATTCAGCCCAATAACCACCCCTGTGATTGCCCGACAACCAGTCCTGTCATTCCCCGACTCGATCGGGGAATCCACCCTTCGACAAGCTCAGGGTGACAATTGCCATGGTGAGCTTGTCGAACCATGGATTGTCCGGTCAAGCTTGTCCTCCGATCCCACGATCAAGTCGGAGGACAGGCTTGATCGGGGGACCGTACAACGACAAAATCAATGATGTCCTGTCATTCCCTGACCCCCGGTCGCAGTCGAGGGCAGGCTTGATCAGGGAATCCAGATAATTTTCTCTTGAAACTTTACCCGTGCTGATGTAGGATTGCTCATCCTTTAGAAAGCGGTCTCACTGTGGGAGGGAAAAACCATGTCGGTCAAGGATATTATTAAAAAAGAAGTGGACAGGTTGCCGGAAAGCGTCCTTGCTGAGGTTCTGGACTTTATGAGGTTTCTTGAGCTGAAAAGAGAGAGAGACCTCCTTGTCAAGGCCTCTCAAAAGTTGTCGGAGCATTCGTTCGAAAAGATATGGAACAACGAGGAGGACGCCGTGTATGACAATCTATAAGCGGGGGGATGTTGTCCTTGTTCCGTTTCCGTTTTCAGACCAGACCGCAACTAAGAAACGCCCTGCCGTCGTTATCAGTTCATCCGCATACAATGAAGTATCCCAGGACACTGTGATCCTCGCCGTAACGAGCAGGATTGAAAAAGGTTTTAAGATGGGTGAGTGCCCTGTCCAGGACTGGAAGGATGCAGGTCTGCTAAAGCCTTCGGCCATCAAACCCGCCATATCAACCGTCCCTATCAGGAATCCGAATTGAGAGGGCGATCCCGCAATTGGGGCTTCGCCCAATTTTCTCTTGAAACTTTACCCCTGTTGATGTAGGATTGCTCATCCTTTTGTGGGCAGAGGTGCATGATCGCCGCCCTCAGAGACTACAGGCGACGAAAATAAACGGAGCAGTCGATTCTGTGTGCCGGGCATGGCACACAGCTTGCGGGGTGGAAGTCCCCGTGCATGAGAAAATACGGGAAGTGTCCCTATATTTACCCGAAAAGAACATGAAAATTATATTACAAGAGTTTGTTCAGCTCGTGGCGCAAGGCCGAATCGAGATTTACAATGAGTTCAGTCTTCAGCATGAATTCGGCATCCATTTACGCGGCAGATTCCAGGACATGAAAGTGCAGTTCGAGCGCAATGTTTCATTCTTCTTTCAGTCAACATCGCTCTTCATCAAGAAAGAGATCGATATTTCGGTATTCTCAGCAGACAAAAAACAAAAGCACAGTGCAATTGAACTCAAGTTCCCCCGGAACGGCCAGTACCCTGAGCAGATGTTTAGTTTCTGTAAGGATATTGCATTCGCGGAACAACTAAAACAGGCAGGATTCGCAAAGACATATTTCATTGTCTTTGCCGATGACAGGCTTTTTTATAAAGGTGTGGCGGAAGGAATCTACAGCTATTTTCGTGGTACACAGAAACTTAATGGGACCATTCAGAAACCGACGGGTAGCAAAAATGACTCGATAACAATCTGTGGTACTTACTCAATTCAATGGGAAGATGTTGTGAATGGGATGAAATATGTCCTCGTGGAAACATAGAACAGCCAACAATCGAATAGACCAGAACTTTCGTCTGGTGATCCTCTATCCATTAGGCCTCCAAGGAGCTTTCGGTGGTTCTCGAATCGCTGCTTAAAAACATAGACAACGTGCTTAGCCGAATCACGACTTCGCATCTTCAGCGATACGACACCCTGCAGAAGGATCTCCTGAAAAAAAACGTTTCCACCGATCAACGGTATCAATGCATCTTCAACGGCTTCTACAAGATGCAGCGTCGGAATGAAGATTGGTATCAGTACTACTTCTCGCTGCTCCAACGAGAGAAAAAAAACCGGCACATTACTTTCAAACAGGCCATAGAACAGATTTACACTGACAAACATCGAGTAGAACCTTCGTTCAGCTCAAAGCTGGTGGCCACCATTCGTCCAGAGATGCCGGTCTATGACAAGCATGTGAGGGAAAACCTGTCATTGCAGGTACCGGCCCAGCACAAGGCTGCGGAGAATAGAGTCGAGGGGTTCATTAAGACATATGACACGCTCAAGAAAGAGATTGCGGCCTTGGTTCAGGATACCATCTTTACCACCAAGCTCAGGCCAGCATTTGACCAGAAGTTCCCCGCATATGCACACTTTACTGACGTCAAGAAGCTTGACTTCCTGCTTTGGCAGCACCGTGTCCCTATTTGACCGTTTTGCCAATGGGCTGAACAGCAACAGTTAAATCGATAAATGTCCGAAAGATCATTTGACAAACAGGAAGTGTTGTGGTAACTTTAGGCTGAATTAAGGTCAACCTGAATGGAGGTCAATTTAATATGAAAACACTGTCCCTGTCAGAGGCCAAGATGAAATTAAGCGCCCTGGTAGACTCACTCAAGATCGCGGAGGAAGAGGTGGTGATTACCAAGAACGGCCGGCCGGCTGCGGTCCTGGTCAGCCCTGATGAATTTGAAAGCTGGCGGGAGACCATTGCCGTGATGTCCGACCATGACTTGATGGATGAGATCAGAAAAGGGCTTTCTGCACTCAGAAAGAAAAAAGCCAGACTCTATACCTTGGAAGAGATCTTTAAATAACGGACTTCAAACCTTCACCCATGAAAAACAAAGCGTATAGAATAAGGGTAACCGATGATGTTGTTGCGCTGATTCGCGGCATGCATCCGGAGCTTAAAAAAAAAGTGAAAAGCGCATTTGAAATCCTATCGGCAGAACCAGATTCAGGAAAGGCCCTTAAAAATGAGCTTGAAGGTTTAATGAGTTTTCGGGTCAGCCGTTTCAGGATCATTTACAGGGTCTTCAAAAAAAGGCAGATCGAGGTTGTTGCAATAGGCCCAGGCATGAGCATCTATAAAGAGACACTGAGAATGATCCGCAGGGAGAACGAAAGCTTGGGTTAAGGAACGTGCTGGCAGAAAGCTGAAAGAATGTCTCAGCATAGGAAAGAGAATAGCGTTAAACAAATGAAATATAAGATACTCGCTATCATTACGATATTGGTTTTATCGGGATGTGCATCAGTTTCCTTAAAAGACCCTCTGGGCCATAGCCCGCTATATCCAGTGATTATGACCTCCTGTGTTAAAGTATCCGCGCAGCCTAATGTTTTTAATAAAGCATTATCAGCAAAAGATGATAACCCTGTTTTTAAGAAGGAGACTGAAGCCGCGCTGATAGACGTTCAGAAGGCTATGGATGCAGACATGATCAAGTCAGATTTAATTCATGTGCAATATCAGCCCGAATGCACAGAAGGACCGGAAGAAAGTGCTGGTCAGGAAACCTTTAATCCGGATTTGGATCTCATTTTTGACATTTCAGGTTACGGGAGCATCAAACCCAAATGGAAAAAATATCTCATCGGAACGGGGATTGTTGAAGGTGTGGTGCAGGGCATCGTGGTCGGCTCGGCAACTCAGAACGTCTGGTTGGGTTTGGGAGTTGCTCTTGAGGAATTCGGATCCGAATACCTGACATGGAATGGTGTGGACTGGATTCTTGGGGAAACCTTTGCACCCGTGACATTAGAGGGGGCGTTGGTGCGTCATTCAGATCAAGTGATGATTTGGAGGGAGAGCATCTTTATAACGAAAAATAAAGATGAGTTAAAAAAACTGGATGACCAGGAGAAGAAAAAAAAAGAAAAACAATTGCAAGCGAGCCTTCACAAGGCAGAAAGCAGATTGTTATCAAGTCTTAACCATTATTTAGAAGATGAGATTCTGGACAACAAATACAACCATGCCGTCAAACCGGATCACTGAAAGCGCCGCTCGCGGCTTCTATTTTCTCACCGATCAGTCGTCAGACACGGTTCTTCATGCTTCTTCGATGGCGCCCAAGCAGCGGAATAAGACCAACTGCCATAAGAAAAAATGACCCCGGTTCAGGAATAACATTCGGGATGATGCCCGCACTGTACACTATCTTGAATTTATCGTAATATTGAAATGCCGGATCAATCATGATATACGGGTCAGCAACTGCCCGGGAACTGAATTGGAAGTTGGTGTTACTCTCGGCATGAGTGCGCACGTACATGGTAACTCCCTGCGCTGTATTGACCGGAGTCTGCAATGTAACACTCTCACTAAAGGAAAAGTTCCCTTCGTAGCATCCGTATGCGTCACAGTTCGAAGCCTGGAACTGCCCTCCGGGATAATCTATTCTGGAAAATGTCTCTCCGATACTTGACAGATCGGTAGCCACGTCCACTGATCCGGATGTGGAAAATATTACAGGCACGACGTCAGGCAGCTCTTCCAGCGGATTACTGGGTACGACCGCATATTGATACACGGTTATTGCATAAGCGGTAGCACCCCACCCGGCGGACCCGGAACCATGAAGAACCATACCGGCTTCGGCAGTACCGGGGAGGATGTTGCTGGTAATGGACCAACCCATGGCATCACCCCAGCCTCCTGTCAGATTCTGCACCACGGACTCGGCAACAAGATTGCTTTCCCCAAACGCCCAATCGAAGTAGTAAACGCCGACTCCCTCTTCAAAGGAGGCCGGGGTCAGCTCAATCTCCGCCGCTGGTAAAATCGCTGCATAACCTGATAAAACAGAAAAAACGGCAACGACAAAACCCCATTTTCTAAATTCAGAGATTAACTTCATGGAAGACAGACAATCCCTGACCACGTGTATTCTTTCTGAATGGGACATATGGTCTCCTTTTCCAAAAGTGGTGGTTAAGAATCACCGTTATAATGATTAGTAACTTACGGATTGCAAAAGTCACAAGAAAAATAAAGATTTTAGTTATTTTTTGGGCAGTGTCCCCTGATGGGTCGAAAAATAACTTGACATTTGCAAGCCGCAGTCATAAGATATATTCAAAATTGAATATGCATAAACCTTCAGGGCAGGGTGAAAATCCCGATCGGCGGTACAGCCCGCGACTCCCCGTTTAAACATTGGGACTGATCCGGTGTAACTCCGGAGCCGACAGTTACAGTCTGGATGGAAGAAGGATTGCACAGTTATGTGTGAAATGAATGCCCGAAGTGTTTATATGCTTCGGGTTTTTTTGTTTGGACGGTATTGCAGGAAGTCCATCTGTAATATCAAGTAGTTGAGGAAAAATATTCATCTATAAGATTTAAACGGGTTTCTCAATGAATGACACGGGTTACATGAAAATGGCCTTGCATCTGGCCCAGCAGGGGAGAGGGCGCACATCACCCAATCCCATGGTCGGCGCGGTGGTGGTCAGGGACGGTGCCGTTGCCGGAAAGGGATACCACCAGAAGGCCGGTACACCGCACGCCGAGATCCACGCCCTGAATGAAGCGGGCATGGCCGCACAGGGGAGCACGCTCTATGTGACCCTGGAGCCGTGCTGCCACCGGGGGCGGACCCTCCCGTGCGTGGATTTCATTATTCGGAGCCGCGTGGCCCGCGTGGTGGTTGCCATGCAGGACCCGAACCCGCTGGTCAACGGCAGGGGGATCCGGATGATCAGGGACGCCGGGATACAGGTGGATGTGGGTATCCTGGAGAACGAGGCCCAGGCATTAAACGAGTTTTTCATCAAGTACATCACCAGGAAGATCCCCTTTGTGATCCTCAAGGCGGCGGTCTCCCTGGATGGACGGATTGCCACCCGGACCGGGGACTCCAGATGGATTACCGGAGAAGCCGCACGGGAACGGGCGCATGAGATACGGAACACCGTGGATGCGGTCCTGGTAGGCGTGAACACCGTGCTCACGGACAATCCGAGTCTCACGACCCGGCTCCCCGGGCGCGAGGGGAGGGACCCGGTCCGCATCATTCTGGATACGCACTTGAGGACCCCGCTCGATGCGCGGATCATCGTGAATGACTCCCCGGCCAAGACCCTGATCTTTGCAGGTGGGGACGTGGCTCGGGAGCGGATCAAGGCCTATCAGGAACGCAATGTCACGGTCCTGGTCGCGAAAAAGGGTATGCACCGGATCGAGTTTGCACAGATCCTCGAGGACCTCGGAAACATGGAGATCAGCAGCCTCATGATCGAAGGCGGGGCCGAGGTCCATGCGTCGGCGCTAAAGGCCGGTATCGTGGACCGCGTGGTTTTCTTTGTGGCCCCGAAGATCATCGGCGGAGGGGCAAGCAGGGAGGCGATTGCAAATCTGGGCGTTGAACGCATCCAGGATGCCTTGCAGCTTGAGCATATCCACGTCGAACAGGTCGGCGATGACGTGATGGTTCAGGGGGACCCGGTCAAGCCCGACGGTCTGACAAACCCGGTCTATGCGCAGGGCCGATCCGCGGAACCGAGGACGGTTTGAGAGAGGTTCTTCTGGGAATCGTGTGGATCCCCCCCCTTTGTCAAAGGGGGGGTGAGGGGGGATTTTAAAGACATGCTCAGTTACAATAAAACACTGAAGGAATATTCCAGACGACTTAGAAAAGAGATGACAAAGAAGTCTTTGAGAACATGGAAGGTGTAACGGAGAAGATGGGGGAGAATTTATGATTAATCAAATCTCTCCTAACCCCTCTTTTCCAAAGAGGGGAAATCCAAAAGAACCGTAAAAGAGGAAACGGATGTTTACAGGAATCATCGAAGAGATCGGCCGGGTGCGTTTTCTGAACAAGGCCGGAGAGAGCGCCCGGATGTCCGTGGAGGCGAGGACCATTCTCGAGGATATACACATGGGTGACAGCATCTCGGTCAGCGGGGCCTGTCTGACCGTGGTTGCTTCCGATTCAGGCACATTTACCGTGGACATCTCGCCGGAGACGCTTGGCGCCACGACGATCGGGGAACTCAGGCCCGGGGATCCGGTCAATCTCGAACGCGCCATCCAGGCCGGAGGCCGCTTCGGCGGGCACATGGTGAGCGGGCACGTGGACGGTGTGGGAGCACTGCTCCGGAAAACAGAACAGGGGAATGCGCAGGTCCTGACCTTTTCCTCTCCCAAAGAGATCCTCGAGGTTTCGGTCCCCAAGGGGTCCATGGCCGTGGACGGGGTCAGTCTCACGATCAACGAGATCGGAGAGGAGTCCTTTTCCGTGGCGGTAATTCCGCACACGGTCAGGATGACTACGCTCGGCGCCAGGGGGATCGGCATCCGTGTAAACCTGGAGGCCGACCTGATCGGGAAATATGTCCGGCGTTTCCTCAGCCGGCGCATGGATGATGCAAAACAGACAGGCAGGACCATAGACATGGGATTCCTTTCGGAGCACGGATTCGCATGATGAAAGCGAATCAATTTTATTATGCCGGACTTGATTCCGCTTTATCATTGTACGGTCCCCCGATCGGGCCTGTCCTCCGACTTGATCGGGGGATCGGGGAATGACAGGATTTGTGATCGGAGAATGATATTTGCACGAAGAACCATAATTTATAATACGAGGTTCATTATGAGAAAAGAAATTTCTACCATCCCGGAAGCCATTGAGGATATACGTCAGGGGAAGATCGTGATCCTGGTTGACGATGAAGACCGGGAGAACGAAGGGGACCTGACCATGGCCGCGGAAAAGGTGACCCCCGATGCCATCAACTTCATGGCCAGGTACGGGCGGGGGCTGATCTGTCTCTCCATGACTCCGGAAAAGGTGGAGAGCCTGAACCTCCCTTTGATGACCAGGGAGAATGAGTCGGCCTTCGGAACCGCATTCACGGTTTCCATCGAGGCGCGAAAGGGCGTGACCACGGGCATCTCTGCGGCCGATCGGGCTACCACCATCCTGGCCGCGGTCCATCCGGACGCAAAGCCTGTTGATCTGGTCCGGCCCGGACATATTTTCCCGCTCAGGGCCAGGGAAGGGGGCGTCCTGCAGAGGGCAGGGCAGACCGAGGGCTCCGTGGATCTATCGAGGCTGGCAGGTCTCGCTCCGTCCGGGGTGATCTGCGAGATCATGAACGAAGACGGCACCATGGCCCGTCTGCCTGAGCTCATCGAATTTGCAAAGATACACGATCTCAAGATCGTGACCATCCGGGACCTGATTGCCTACCGCCTGCAGAACGAATCCCTGGTCCGCCGCGTGGCCGAGGCCGGCATCCCTTCGTTATTCGGTGGTGATTTCAGGGTGATCGTCTACGAGAACGATATAGATCACAAGGAGCACCTGGCCCTGGTCAAGGGAGATGTGCATCCGGATGAAGAGATCCTGGTCCGGGTCCATTCGGAGTGCCTGACCGGCGACGTCTTCGGCTCCAAACGGTGTGACTGCGGAGACCAGCTTCACTCCGCCATGGAACTCATCTCCAAGGAAGGCAAGGGGGTCATCCTCTACATGAGGCAGGAGGGGAGGGGGATCGGCCTGGCCAACAAGATCAAGGCCTATGCCCTGCAGGACCAGGGGCTGGACACGGTGGAGGCCAATGAGAAGCTCGGCTTCAAGCCCGATCTCAGGGATTACGGGATCGGCGCCCAGATCCTGGTGGACCTGGGGGTGAGGAAGATCCGGCTCCTGACCAACAACCCCAGGAAGATTATCGGTCTACAGGGATACGGCCTGGAAATGATTGAACGGGTCCCCATCGAGACGGCCACCCGGAAAAGCAACCTGAACTATCTGAAGACCAAAAAGGAAAAAATGGGGCATTTCCTAAATAAGATATAAAAAGGAGGCGACATGGCGAAGATTATTGAAGGAGAATTGCAGGCCAAGGGTTTTAAATTCGCTATAGTGGTGAGCCGGTTCAACGACTTCATCACCTCCAGGCTGCTGGACGGGGCCATGGATGTGCTGAAACGGCACGGCGCTGCGGACAACGATATTGAGATCATCAAGGTGCCGGGCGCCTTTGAGATCCCCTTCGCGGCCAGGAAGCTCGCCGCAAGGGGAGCGTATGACGGCGTGATCTGTCTGGGAGCGGTCATCCGGGGCGCCACTCCGCATTTCGATTACATCAGCGCAGAGGTCACCAAAGGTATTGCAGCCGTGGCCATGCAGTCTGACATTCCCGTGATGTACGGGGTACTGACCACAGATACCATCGAGCAGGCCATTGAACGGGCCGGGACCAAGGCCGGGAACAAGGGGGCCGAGGCGGCGCTCGGCACCATCGAGATGGTCAATCTCTTCCGCCATCTGGGAAAGTAGACAGGAATATCATGGGCAAGAGACGAAAGAGCAGGGTACTGACCCTTCAGCTCCTTTATCAATACGAGATCCGGAAGGAGCCTCCCAGGAAACTGCTGAGGGAGTTCTGGAAGGAGAGGAAGGGCCTGGACAAGGATATCCGCTCCTTTGCCGAGTCCATCTTCATCGGCACCGTGGAACAGATCGAAAAGATCGACGAATTGATTTCCGAGCTCTCGCTCAATTGGAAACTTTCACGCATTTCCATGATCGATAAGAACATCCTCCGTTCTGCCATCTATGAGATCTGTTTCCGGGAGGACATCCCGCAAAAGGTCACGGTTGATGAGGCCATTGAACTGGCCAAACAGTACAGTGGGGATGATGCAGGCTCCTTCATCAACGGAATCCTGGACAGCCTGTTGAAGGACAGGGAACGGTATATGGGAAAATTTTCACTCATTTAAACCTGCAACGATCTTACCTTCTTCTCTCCACCTTTGAAGGGGGAGAGGATAAAGGTGAGGGGGATAAGTTGTTTTACAAGGCGGCAAAACAGCTTTCAGGTAAAAAATCGTGCTTATCGCCATCTTATCCGATGTCCACGGCAACCTTGAGGCGCTAAGTGCCGTTCTGGACGAAATCCGGAAACAGAAACCGGACCGTGTCCTGTTCCTGGGGGACGCGGTGGGGTATGGGCCCGACCCCAACGAATGCATGGAGAAAATTATCGAGGTTTCTGACAGGATCGTGGCCGGGAACCACGACCATGCCGCGGCCGGCCTTACTGACATCGAGCAATTCAATCCCCTGTCCAAAAGCTCCATTCTCTGGACCCTATCGGTATTGACCCCTGAAAACAGGGACAGAATCCTGTCTTTCCCGATGATGGAACGGGAGGAGGGACTTTTTCTTGTACACGCCTCCCCGGACCAGCCCCAGGCGTGGTCGTACATCCTTTCCCTGATGGATGCCGCATATCAGTTTGATTTCTTTGAAGGAAATATTTGCCTGATCGGCCATACGCACCGGCCGGCAGTCTATTTTCACGATGGGAACCAATTCGGAGAGATCCAAGAATCCGTGTTGACAATAGAGGAGAAGATTCGCTATATTATCAACGTCGGAAGCGTCGGCCAGCCAAGAGACAGGAATCCGGATGCTGTCTATATCCTCTACGATACCGGGGAGAAGAAGCTTTCCTTTGTCCGGGTCAAATACGATTTCCGGATCACACAGGATAAGATGAGGGCACACCATCTGCCCTCTTTTTTAATTGAACGTCTCGAACATGGCATATAGAATATATATCTTTACATAACGATGCAAGTATTATGAGATCATCGACATGAGGGATGAACGCTGAAGTCAAAGATCAAATATCAAAGATCAAAAATACAGATTAAAATGAAAATTTTTTAATTTTGACCTGTCATTTTGATTTTTGATCTTTTATTTTTGATTTTATCTGGTATACGGCTGCTTAAACTTATGTGAAAGAATACAAAGGCCTGCATCATGATCGAACGTTACACAAGACCTGAGATGGCCCGGATCTGGGATCTCCAGAACAAGTATGAAAAATGGCTTGAGGTGGAGATCCTGGCCTGCGAGGCCCATGCAAAAAAACGGAGGATCCCCAAAGAGGCCCTGAATCGGATCAAGAAAAAGGCCCGTTTCGACGTCAAGAGGATCGGTGAGATCGAAAAGACCGTGAAACACGACGTGATCGCCTTTCTCACCAATGTGGGTGAGGCCATCGGCGGAGACTCAGCCTACCTGCACATGGGGCTGACCTCCTCGGACGTTCTGGATACGGGCATGGCCCTCCAGATCCGGGATGCATCCGAAATCATTCGTAAGGATCTTGAGAGGCTGCACAAGGTTCTCAAATCACAGGCCCTGAAATACCGTGACACGGTCCAGATCGGCCGTTCCCACGGGATCCATGCCGAGCCCACAACCTTCGGTATGAAGCTGGCCCTCTGGTATGAGGAGGTCGGGCGTGACATCCAGCGCTTCGAGCGGGCCGTGGAGACGATCTCCTGCGGAAAGATCTCCGGGGCCGTGGGCAACTTCGCCCAGGTGGACCCGGACGTGGAGGCGTATGTCTGCAAAAAGGCCGGGCTCACGCTGGCAAAGATCAGCACGCAGATCATCCAGCGGGACCGTCATGCCGAATACATGAACACCCTGGCGCTCATCGCAAGCACCGTGGAGAAGATCGCTCTGGAGATCCGCCATCTTCAGCGCACCGAGGTGCGGGAAGCCGAAGAATTTTTTTCAAAAGGACAGAAGGGCTCCTCGGCCATGCCGCACAAAAGAAACCCCATCGTATCCGAGAACCTCTGCGGGCTCGCCCGTCTGATCCGTTCAAATGCCATGGCCGCTCTGGAGAACAACGCCCTCTGGCACGAACGTGACATCAGCCACTCTTCGGTGGAACGGGTCATCTTTCCGGACAGCACGATCCTCATGGATTATATGCTCTACCAGGCCGCGAATCTCCTGGATAACCTGATTGTCTACCCGGACCGGATGCGTGAGAACATCGACCAGACCCGAGGGCTCATTTTTTCCCAGAGGGTGCTCCTTGCCCTAACAGGGAAAGGGGCCTCCAGGGAAGATGCCTATGTCCTGGTCCAGAGGAACGCCATGAAGTCCTGGAACGACGGCGATGATTTCATGCAACTCCTGTTTAAGGACCCCGACGTGCGGCGCCGCCTGAACGAGAAAGAGATCCGCTCCTGTTTTGATATCAAATATTATCTTCGCCATGTGGGCACGATCTTCAATCGTGTCTTCGGCAAGGAGATGGATGATTAAATGAGGAGTCAAAGGGGCAAGGATTCAAGTGGAGTACTTGGACAATCGTTGGCACAGAGACACTTGACCCCTCGAATCCTTGAACCCTTGAACCCTTGAACCGGCTGCACCGGAGAAGACGCGATAAACATAAATTGAAAGAGCAGGAGTCGTTCATGAAAAAGGGAAAACAAATCTACGAAGGCAAAGCCAAGATCCTGTACCAGACCGACAACCCCGACATCCTTCTCCAGTACTTCAAGGACGACGCCACGGCCTTCAATGCACAGAAGCGCGGGACCATCGTTAACAAGGGGATCGTGAACAACAAGGTTTCGGAAGTGCTGTTCAAACTCGTGGAGGGGGAGGGGGTCAAGACCCACTTCCTGGAACGGATCAGTGACCGGGAGATGCTGGTGAAGCGGCTTGAGATCCTTCCTCTTGAAGTCATCATGCGGAACCGCGTGGCCGGGACCATGGCCAAACGCTACGGCCTCGAGGAAGGGATCGTGCTGAAACAGCCCGTCATCGAATTCTCCTACAAAAAGGATGAACTCGGCGACCCCATGGTCAGCATCCCCCATATCCTCGCCCTGGAATGGGCCACGCAGGCGGAGATCGACAAGGTTGTGGACTACTCGAACAGGGTCAACAGGGCCCTCAGCCGTTTCTTCGATGACAAGGGGCTGATCCTCGTGGATTTCAAACTGGAATTCGGGCGGCACAAGGGGGAGATCCTCCTTGGGGATGAGATCTGCCAGGACACCATGCGCCTCTGGGACAAGAAGACCATGAAAAAGATGGACAAGGACCGCTTCAGGAGAGACCTCGGCGGGGTCGAAGAGGCCTACCAGGAGGTCTGCCGGCTGGTCTGTGGAGAATGATATGCATAGCGTCATGAGTCAACGACACCATAGAAAGTTAAACGGCTATAGAAGTGATAGATAAAAAATCAAGAATCAAAGATCAAAATGACAGAGGAAAAATAAAAAATGAATGTATCAAATTTTATATTTTGATTTGTCATTTTGATTTTTTATCTTTGATCTTTGATTCCTAATGAGTACAAGAAAAACTATGATTTTCAATTTCTGTGTGGTTCAACTTAAACACGAAAGAGACGATAAAAAGAAACTGTATTGTTGCGCACTCATTTAAGACCCTGAGTACAGAAAGGATAACCGCATGATTCTTGCAAAGGTATATGTCACCTTGAAAAAGGGAGTGCTCGATCCTCAGGGCAAGACCGTGAAACATGCGCTAAACAGCCTCGGTTTTGCCGGGTTGGAGGATGTCAGGATCGGCAAGTACATGGAGGTTACCCTCGACGAAAAATCCCCGGAGGCGGCCCGCAAGGCCGTGACCTCCATGTGCGAGAAACTCCTTGCCAATACGGTGATCGAGGATTACCGGGTTGAGGTGGAGTCATGAAGTTCGGCATTGTGGTCTTTCCCGGCTCCAACTGCGATCACGACTGCTACCACGCCGCCCAGCATGTCCTGGAACAGGACGCCGAGTTCATCTGGCATAAGGAAAAACAGATATCCGGGGTGGACTGCATCATCCTCCCGGGCGGCTTTTCCTACGGGGATTACCTCCGGACCGGGGCCATCGCTAAATTCTCTCCGGTCATGTCAGCGGTCCGGGACTTCGCCGCACAGGGCGGGCTGGTCATCGGGATCTGCAACGGTTTCCAGATCCTCCTGGAATCCGGCCTTCTCCCCGGCGCCATGAAGCGGAACGACTCATTGAAATTCATCTGTAAAGACACATACTTAAAGGTCGAGAACTCATCCTCTCCTTTTACGAATTTACTTGAAGAGGGGGAGGTGCTCCGCATCCCCATCGCCCATGCGGACGGGAACTACTATGCCGATGATGAGACCCTGAAACAGCTGAACCGGAACCGCCGGATCGTCTTCCGTTACTCGGACAGTAACGGACATGCGGATGACGCATCCAATCCCAACGGCTCCAGGGAAAACATCGCGGGGATCATCAATGAAAAGGGAAACGTCCTGGGGATGATGCCCCACCCGGAACGATGTATCGAAGATCTCCTGGGGAATACGGACGGACGAAGGATCCTGAACTCAATTGTAGATCATTTCGGTCAATAAAAAGGTTTTTTCCTGAGAAAGCTGAGCGGACAGGGAGAGAGATAAAAGATAAAAAATCAAGAATCAAAATGACAGAGTAAAAATCAAATTTTATATTTTGATTTGCCATTTTGATTTTTTATCTTTGATTTTTGACTCTCAAGGGATGCAAGGAGCATTTGGATTTCCAATTTCCGCGTGCTCCAGATTAAAAACCAAAGACGGGGAAAAAACTCTGATGCAGGAACAAAAGATCACACCGGAACTCATCAAACAGCACGGGCTCACCGCAGATGAGTACCAGCGGATTCTCAATATCCTTGGGCGGACCCCCAGCTTTACGGAGATCGGGATCTTCTCGGTCATGTGGAGCGAACACTGCAGCTACAAGAGCTCCAGGCTCCACCTCAAGAAGTTCCCGACCAAGGGACCGTGTGTGATCCAGGGGCCCGGGGAGAATGCAGGCGTTATTGACATCGGGGACGGGCTCGCCGCGGTCTTCAAGATGGAGAGCCACAACCATCCTTCCTTCATTGAACCCTATCAGGGTGCGGCCACGGGTGTGGGCGGCATCCTCAGGGACGTCTTCACCATGGGGGCGCGTCCCATCGCCAATATGGACTCCCTGCATTTCGGCAATCCTTCGATCCCCCGCAACCGCTACCTGGTAGACGGCGTGGTGGCCGGGATCGCCGGGTACGGCAACTGCATGGGGATCCCGACTGTGGGAGGGGAGACCTATTTTTCCGACTCCTACAACGGCAACTGCCTGATCAATGTATTCACCCTCGGTATCGCGAAAAAGGACAGCATCTTCCTCGGATTCGCCTCGGGCCCCGGGAACCTCGTGATCTACGTCGGGTCCAAGACCGGACGAGACGGCATCCACGGGGTCACCATGGCCTCGGAGGAGTTCGTGGACGACTCCGAACAGAAAAAGCCCACGGTCCAGGTCGGCGACCCCTTTACGGAAAAGCTCCTGCTCGAGGCCTGCCTCGAGGTCATGAAGAAAGCGCTGATCGTGGGGATACAGGACATGGGCGGGGCCGGACTCACCAGTTCCTCCTGCGAGATGGCCGGACGCGCCGGGACCGGTGTGGAACTCGAACTCTCCCTGATCCCCAGGCGGGAGCAGGGGATGATCCCCTATGAAATCATGCTCTCTGAATCCCAGGAGAGGATGCTCATGGTGGCCGAGAAAAAGAACGAGGCCGAGATCCATGAGGTCTTCAAAAAATGGGACCTCGAATCCGTGACCATCGGCCGCGTAACCGATGACGGGATGCTCCGTATCATGGAGAACGGTAAAAAAGTCGCCGAGATCCCGGCCCTGCAGATCTCCAACCAGGCCCCTGAATATGACCGTCCTTACCGGGAGTCCGAACAGCAAAAGGCCAACCGGGCCCTGAACCTTTCGAGCATCCCGCTCCCTGAAGATATGAACGATGTCCTTAAAACCATGATCGGGTCCCCGAATCTCTGCGCCAAGGACTGGGTCTATGAGCAGTACGACCATATGGTCAGGACCAACACCGTGGTTCTTCCCGGGTCCGATGCCGCGGTCATGCGCATCAAGGGGACCGGCAAGGCACTCGCCGTGTCCACGGACTGCAACGGCAAATACTGCTATCTCGACCCCTACGTGGGCGGGATGACCGCCGTGGCCGAGTCCTCAAGGAACGTAGCCTGCTCCGGCGCAAGGCCCATGGCCCTGACCGACTGCCTGAACTTCGGCAATCCCGAGAAGCCCGAGATCATGTGGCAGTTCGTGCAGGCCATTGAAGGGATGAGCGCCGCCTGCCGCGTCTTAGGCACGCCCGTGATCAGCGGAAACGTCAGCTTCTACAACGAGACCAAGGGAGAAGCGGTCTGGCCCAACCCCACAGTCGGCATGGTGGGGCTCATGCAGGATGTTCAGAAGCACATGACCCAGTGGTTCAAGAAGCAGGGGGACGTGGTCTTCCTCATGGGTGAGACCCTGGAGGAGATCGGCGGCTCCGAGTATCTGGAGGTGGTCCACGGCATGGTGCGGGGATGCCCGCCGGTGCTCGATCTGGAAAAAGAGAAAAAGGTCCAGGATGCCGTGCTCGAAGCCATCGAACAGGGCCTCCTGAAATCTGCTCACGACTGCTCCGAAGGAGGCCTGGCCGTGGCGCTGACCGAATCCTGTATCAGCAGGCCCGGAGACGCGCTCGGTGTGAAGGTCTCATTGGATGAAACCATGAGGGCTGACGCCCTGCTCTTCGGCGAGAGCCAGTCCAGGATCGTGGTCAGTCTTGAGGAGAAGGACCTGGAATCCTTCAAGCAGATCGTCAACCGGATCGGTGTTCCGATCCGTTTACTGGGTATAGCAGGCGGGGACCGCTTCAGGGTTGATTTCCCGGGCGGGCGGATCGACTGCGATGTTATTGAACTAAGGCATATATATAAAACAGCATTCAGAAAACACCTGAAGCAGGGGACGTTATGACTCTGGACAAATTTCATGATGAGTGCGGCGTATTCGGAATCTTCAACCACCCCGAGGCCGCCAACATGGCCTACCTGGGACTGCATGCCCTTCAGCACAGGGGGCAGGAGGGGGCTGGGATCGTATCGTCCGACGGCCAGATACTCTACATGGAGAGGGACATGGGCCTCGTGAGCGAGATCTTCACCAGGGAGCGGATCAAGCGCCTCCCCGGCACCATGGCCATGGGGCACAACCGCTACTCCACCACCGGGGGCAGCCACCTGAAGAACGTGCAGCCAATTCTCGTGAATTACTCCCTGGGCCAGGTCAGCGTTGCGCACAACGGGAACCTGGTCAACGCCCAGCTCATCAAGGACCAGCTCGAGGCCTACGGCTCCATCTTCCATACCACAAGCGATACCGAGGTCGTGGTGCACCTCATCGCCGGTTCCAAGTTCCCGAGACTGCCGGAACGGATCGTGGACGCATTGAACCAGGTCCGCGGCGCCTACTCCATGCTCTTCATGAGCGAACAGGAACTGATCGCCGTCCGGGACCCAAGAGGGATCCGGCCTCTGGTCCTGGGTTCCATGGAGGGAGCCACGGTGATTGCCTCCGAGACCTCCGCCTTCGATCTTATCGAAGCGGAGTATGTCCGTGAGATCGAGCCCGGAGAAATGCTGATCGTCAACAGGGAAGGGATTCAATCGAGCTTCCCCTTCCTCAGTCAGGAACGGAAGTGCTGCATCTTTGAATACATCTATTTTTCCCGTCCGGACAGCATCGTCTTCGGGCATACCGTGGACGATGTCCGCAAGGATTTCGGCCGGGTCCTCGCCAGAAAACACCCCTGCGATGCGGATATCGTGGTCCCGGTCCCGGATTCAGGCATGCCCCCTTCGCTCGGTTATGCCGAGGAGTCGGGTATCCCCTTTGAGCTCGCCCTGATCCGGAACCATTACATTGGAAGGACCTTCATCGAGCCCGAGCATAACATCCGGCATTTCGGGGTGAAGCTCAAGCTCAATCCCGTACGCAGCGCCCTCAAGGGGAAGCGGGTGGTCCTGGTGGACGACTCCATCGTCCGGGGAACCACCAGCCGCAAGATCGTGAAGATGATCAGGGACGCCGGGGCCAGAGAGGTCCACATGCGGATCAGCTCGCCCCCCACCACATACCCTTGCTTCTACGGCATCGACACCCCCACGCGCAAGGAACTGATCGCCTCATCCCACTCCGTGGATGAGATCTGCAAATACATCACCGCCGACTCTCTCAGCTACCTCTCCATCGAGGAGATGCTCGAGACCGTCCCCGACCGGGACAAGGGCTTCTGCATGGCCTGCTTCAACGGGGATTATTCGGTCCGGTTCTTCGAAACCAAGAAAGACCAGCTCCAGCTCCTGTGAGTTCTGATCTAAACCCACCACCTCTGGTGGTGGACCCGGAGAGGTTCTACCGATCCGGGGAGAAATTAAGATAGTCTTTACTGCCGGGAAAGCCTGTATGGCGCTGGAGCAAGAACCAATGCATGAGTGGAAAAGTTTATAGCACATCAGATGGGGCAACAAATATACAATTCGTGATGAATCAACAACACTGTCATTCCCCGACCCCCCGATCAAGTCGGAGGGCATGCTTGATCGGGGAATCCAGAAGATACTGGATTGTCCGGTCAAGCCCGGTAAACCGAGGGCAGGCCTGACAATGACAAACTGATTACGATTTCTGTTTTGGAATTTCCTGAACATCCTGCATAAGGATAGTTGTACAAATCGGCTTTAAGGCTATTAAAATATATATTGACTTTTGTTTTTCTCGTATTCAGAACAGAGATCAGCAAGTCACCGGTGATCTATTTCAATGACATCGGCATGAGGAACTTCGCCATGCGGCACTTCGGCAGGTATGCCATGCTGCATGAGATGGGTTTTATATTCCAGAATCTTATATACCATCTGCTGTACGAAAAAACACGATATGACGGAAGCACAATACATTTCTGGCGGACAAAGGACAAGGCAGAGGTTGATTTTGTTATGAACAGAGGAGATGAAGTCATCCCCATTGAAGTCAAATGCAAAGAACTGAAAGACAAAACCATTGCCCGCTCCCTCAGAGGCTTTATTGCCAAATACAATCCCAAAGAGGCGTGGGTGGTGAATATCGGTTTTAAGGACGAGGAGACGATAGGAGACACGCGGGTGAAGTTCATCCCGTATTTTGAGCTTATATAAGAGGATCAGAGTGGATGAGATCTGCCGGTATATCACCCATTCCTAAAACAGAAATTGCTATATTATCAAAGCTTAATCTGATAACCAGCCGAATATTTACCTTGACTTGAGAGGGTCGCTTTATTATCATTCTTTTGTATATTTGCAGAATTGTTAGGGCATGCGTACAAGTCCGTTATGCCGTCATTCCTGCGCATGCAGGAATCCAGTAGTTGAGAGGAGATTCAAAAATGAAAGGTGTTGAGGAAATTCGAATCACAATCCGACAGTTCATTCAGCAAATACTTCACGACCTGGAAACCTTGCAGTCCTGAGCCGCTTTCTCCTTTCCTTCCTTCAAACGTCTGCAAAAAACACTCGCTTTTGTCATAAAACCTAAGTCAAAAAGATTACAGTTGACTTTCATCATTGAGAACTGATATGAAAAGGCACGAATCCAAGTAATTTTCTTTGTCATAGGCCGGTTTAAGTCTGATACGAAACTTTTTTTAACGGAGACGGCATCTCGGTCTTTTGTCATCTGTTTTTTTTGATCCGTCGTCCGCCGTCTGTCGTCTGGTTTTGTCGTCCGTCATCCGGTTTATGTCGTCTGGTTTTTCTCTCAGGAGGAGGGAAGTAGGTTGATGCTGAGGGATTTTTCTTTCTCATCTTATACCTTTAAACTTCGGGCAGAAGAAGCGATCCGACTGCCCGAATACAAAGGCTCGACCTTCCGCGGGGGATTCGGTCATGCCTTCAAGCGGGTCGTATGCGCCTTGAAGACGCAGGAGTGTGAAGCCTGCCTGCTCAAGGAGAAATGCGTCTACTCCTACGTCTTTGAGACACCTCCGCCCGAAGGTTCCGAGGTCATGCGGAAATATGAGCATGCACCCCATCCCTTCATTATTCTTCCACCTCTGAAAAAGAAACAGAACTTCGTACGGGGAGATGAGTTCGAGTTCGGACTCACACTGATCGGCCGGGCCATAGACTTTCTTCCCTATTTCGTCTACACCTTTGAGGAACTTGGACAGATCGGAATCGGGAAGGGGAGGGGGAAGTACAGGCTTGAAGAGGTGTTCTTTCAAAATGGAAGTGCGGAACCTGCATCCATCTATTCTTCAGAGACCAGGAAGCTCATATCTCATCCCAGAGATTCGTTCGATATGAATTCTGAGCCAGTCAGCAAGGATTCGAGAAAGCTGACTTTGGAATTCATGACCCCCACCCGTCTGAAGTTTAACAATGAGCTGGTCCTGGACCTTGAGTTTCATATCCTGATTCGGAATCTCCTTCGCCGCCTCTCCATGCTTTCTTATTTCCACTGCGGGCACAGGCTTGATCTGGATTTCAAAGGGATCATTGATCAGGCGAGGGAAGTTCAGGTGAAGAAAAAAGACCTCCGATGGTTCGACTGGGAACGATACTCCGCGAGACAGGATACAAGGATGAACCTGGGAGGCTTCCTCGGGAAAGTCACCTTTGAAGGAGACCTTGAACCCTTCATGCCGCTGATAAAGGCCGGGGAGGTTTTGCATGTGGGGAAAGGGACGAGCTTTGGGTTGGGAAAGTATGAGATTCATTCCCCCTCTTATACTAACAGGGAGTAGGGGGGAGTTATAACAACCAGGCGTGAGAGTAGAGAAGGGAAAAATAAGGATTGATTAGAAGTATAATCAGGATTATACTAATCCCGATTATACTTTATGCCGGGAGGTCGTTTGAGATTCGTAAACAGACAGGATGAGCTGGCTTTCCTTAAGAAAATCCATGGTTCCGGGGGCTTCCGGTTTGTGCCTCTGTACGGCAGGCGCCGTGTCGGGAAGACGAGACTTGTTCAGGAGTTTATACAGGGCAAAAAAGCGATCTACTTTCTCGCGGACAGCGTTTCCGAGACAGAGCAGTTGAAAACTCTCGGCCGTATCATAGGTGAATATTTTAAGGATTCCATTCTCAAAGATGCAGGGTTCAAGGACTGGTATCAGTTTTTCCAATATTTAAAAGAAAATCAGGCTAAGAGATTGATCATCGTTATAGATGAGTTTCCGTATCTTGTCTATTCCAACCCTGCAATCTCCTCCATATTCCAAAAAGGGATAGATGATTACCTGAAAAAGACGGACCTTTTTCTTATCCTCATGGGATCGAGCATCGGGATGATGGAAAAGGAAGTTCTTTTTTACAAGGCCCCTCTTTATGGAAGAAGGAGCGCGTCTCTTGAAGTTCGGGAGATGAATTTCAATGGATTAAGGGAGTTTTTCCCTGAGAAAAGCTTTCACGATCTTGTAAAGATCTACTCGGTTTTCGGCGCGATACCTGCCTATATAGAAAAATACAATCCCCGGCATGACCTATTCAGAAACATAACGGAATTGATACTGGATAAGGGGACTTTCCTTTCCAATGAAGTGGAATATATCCTGATGGAAGAACTGAGAGAACCGAGGAACTACTTTGTCATACTCAAGGCCATCGCACAGGGGAAAAGAAAACTCTCAGAGATCATGAATGAGACGGGATTTGAAAAGAGCCTTGTGTCCAGGTACCTGGATATTCTCCGAAGCCTTAGGTTTGTAGAGAAAACCATCCCGGTCACAGAGAAGTACCCTGATAAAAGCAAACAGGGACTCTACAGACTGCATGATAAGTTTTTCGCCTTCTGGTTCAAGTATGTTTTTCCCAACAGGAGCAGGATCGAGATAGGGAATACGGATTATGTCGTGCAGCTCATTCGCGATTCCCTTGAACATCACCTGTCAACCACCTACGAAGACGTCTGTCTTGAGTTATGCAAGGATCTCATGGCAAAACGGCTGATGCAATATACCCTTATCGGGAAATGGTGGTCAAAGAATGAAGAGATAGATGTTGTTGCCCTGGATGAAGAAACCAGGACGGCATGGTTCGGCGAGTGCAAATGGAGCAGCAGGAAAGTCGGAGAAGATATTTATAGAGATCTGATCCGGAAATCAAAACTTGTTGAATGGCAAGAGGGGAGAAGAAAGGACAGATACATGCTTCTCAGCAAGAGCGGGTTTACGCCGAAGATGACGGAGCTTGCACGAAGAGAAGGCGTCTTGCTCATCCATCAGGATAAAACGGTTGGTTGAAACGCCGCCGAGGAGCAGGGGATGTCATCGCACGGCCCCCCGATCGGGCCTGTCCTCCGACTTGATCGGGGGATCGGAGGGCAGGCTTGACCGGGCGATCCAGGGTCTTATTCCATTCTCCGCCTCTTTGACAAAGAAACACCAATCCGTCCCCTCGCCCCAGCGTGGGAGAGGGTGAGGGAGAGGGGGGGAAGTATAACAATAGGGGTGAGGATAGAGAAGGGGAAGATCAGGATTAAAGGGGAGGCGCATGAAAGGACTCATTCCACAGGACGTGATTGAGAAAAAGATCTATTTGATACGATCCCAGAAGATGATGCTGAGTACAGACCTTGCCGAGCTTTATGATGTAGAGCCCAAGGTCTTGATCCAGGCGGTTAAACGCAACATAGAGCGGTTTCCGGAAGATTTCATGTTTCAGCTTACAAATCAGGAGTTTGCGAACTTGAAGTCACAATTTGTGACTTCAAGTTGGGGCGGGATCCGCCGTGCTACACCCTATGCTTTCACGGAACAAGGCGTGGCCATGCTTTCCAGTGTGTTGAAGAGTAAGCGGGCAGTGCAAGTTAACATCGCCATCATGCGGGCATTCGTGAAACTGCGGGAGATGATCGCATCCCATAAAGACCTGTCCAAACGGCTCGATGATCTTGAGAATAAATACGACGTGCAGTTCAGGGTTGTCTTTGACGCCATAAGGGAGCTGATGTCACCACCGGAAACACACAAGAAGAAAATCGGATTCCACGCTAAAGAAAGCAGCGTTCGGTATAAAAGATCCCGGTCTCATCTCCCCGCCTGGAGAGACACTCAACCTATCCCCTCTCCCCCGCGTGGGAGAGGGGGAAGTGAGGGTGAGGGCCTGCCCCGTTAGACCTTTAGGTCTAATGGGGTGAGGGCGGAGAAAAGCAAGATAAGGATTGAATGACAGTATAATCAGGATTATACTAATCCCGATTATACTTTGTAGAGAACCGTGGAGCGAATATGGCAAAAGAAGAAATCGCCGAAAGAGGAATTGCCGCAGGCATTATAAGAGAAGAATTCGCACGTCATAACATTGAAGTTAAATCGCTTCTCCTATTCGGGAGCAGAGCGAGAGCGATGGAGCAGCGGGAGCATGTAAATACTATTTCGAGAATATTAATAAAAGCGATATGCTAATCCAGCCGGGATGACTCCGGTGAGAAAGAAACAGGAGGATAAATATGCAGAGAGAATATGATGGCCTGCTTCGAGACTTCATGGAGCTTTTGACCGGGAGATTCAAAAGCGACCTTGTTTCCGTCGTCCTTTTCGGATCGGTAGCGCGGGGAACGGCGCGAAAGGAGAGCGACATCGACCTTTGTATCGTTGTCAAGAACCTGCCCGGCAGCCGCTTTCAGAGGAACAAAGCGCTCTCACGGCCCCTCTCCACCCTGCGTGAGATGCCGTCGTACAGAAAACTCCGGCAACTGGGATATCTGCCCGAGATTTCACCGCTCCTCTATACGCCTGAGGAAATAGAGGACACAAAACCTATTTTCCTGGACATGGTGGAAGACGGCGAAATCCTTCTCGACGACGGCACATTTCAAAACAAACTCGCCGACCTGACAAAGAAAATGACCGATCTTCATTCAAGGAAGGTGGTGTGCGAAGACGGGACCTGGTATTGGATATTGAAACCGGGGATGAAGCTGGGGGAGGTAATCACGTTATGAGGAGCGATCGTATCGGGCTGGCATATATCAAGGACGCTATCACCATTGCGGAAGAGGCGAATGAATCCCTCGCCAAGGGGCACTACCACAGAACCGTCAGAAAATGTCAGGAGGCCGTGGAACTCGGACTGAAAGGGCTTCTGCGGCTGGTCGGGATCGAATACCCGAAATCTCACCGCGTGGGACCTGTTCTTTTGGAGTCGAATCTTCATGATGATATTCCACGGGACACGCTGGAACGCATGTCCGAAATATCCGACGAACTCGCACGGGAACGGGAGTCCGCGTTTTACGGCTCAGAAGAAGGCCCCGCGGAGGAACTCTTTACAAAAGTCGATGCCGAAGAGGCGATCACAATGGCCGCCTATACGCTGGATGTCATCGGCGGGCTCCTCAAGAAGCACAACATCTCCTGAGATTGACTCCTTTAGGTCTAACGGGGTGAGAGGGGAAGCTAAGCGGGCAAAGAATACAGGAGCATGACGATGCCCAGGCAGTATCGCACCGAGATTCACGTCACTTGACTCCTGACCCATGACTTTGCATTTATGGAGTAGACCATGGACGATAAAAACAGAAGAGAATATCAGACCGTTGTGCTCGGCGCACTACTGCATGATGTGGGCAAGGGGACGAGCTTTGGGTTGGGGAAGTATGTGATAGGGGAGAATCATGGGGTTTGATCAAAAAGAATATCAGACGGTGGTTCTGCCGGCACTGCTGCATGAGGTGGGGAAGGAGGGGTAGATGGCTGATTTAGAATTTAAATTAAAGACGTTAACGCCGATTTGGACGGGAAATGTTGAAATGAAATGCGACAGATTACATGAAACAGGCATAAT
>CAKKPE010000074.1 GCA_919901565.1 bacterium | reverse complement strand
GAGCCTCACTAACTGGTCGTGGATTAAAAGTCTCAACTTGATTGCAAGTTAGAATTACATGGCCAAGGGCCGGGCCGACCTTGCGATCTCCTCGTACCATGCCGCTCTGCATTATAACCCCGGTTCCGCCGAGGCGCACAATGACCTGGGGGTAGCGTTTGCCTCAGGCGGTCTAAGCGGGGAAGCGATTGCAGAGTTCTCCGAGGCGCTTCGCCTTGATCCGGACAACGCGGAATACGCATCAAATCTTTCGGCCGCAGAAAATCTCAGCAAAAACCCCGCCGACATGGCGCAGTGATCGCCACCATCCGGTTAGCCTGCATATTATCTCAGGGAAACAGCCTACGGACTCCTAAAGTGTTATTCATCATCTGGTTACGGGCCTCGACGCCATAATGCCTGTGAACGGGCCGGATCGGTGAAATCCCCAATTTTAGTTGGTGATATTACCGGAGCTTCCTAGTTCAGATCTGAACCTGAATCCGATCAAAATTGCGTAACTTTTTGTCTTTGCATGGGAATTCAAATTGGGGGCCTAACTGGCACATTTCTTGCTTACTTTAAGAAACAAAGAGATCCTTGGCAGGCGAATAGACGAGCAGGTGCAAGCAATATGGACTTTATTCCAAACAGGATAGCGGGAAGAATATTACACTTAGCGGTTGTTTCCACTGTGTGTTTGCTTGCCGTTGTATTCTCGCCCTCTCCGTCCCTCACGCAGGTCAATGCCGAGGGTGTGAAGGCCTCTTACCTTTACGGTCTCTCGGATTTCACGGGATCTCTTCCTTACACCTGGCCCAAGATAGGGCTGGATGAGACCAGGAATGAGACCTACGTGATCTATGGTGATATCGTGAGGATGTTCGACGAAAACGGGATGGAAGTATACCGCTTCGGAGAGGACCTGGGGCTCGGCCCGATCTCCGATCTCGCGGTTCTCGGTGACGGCAACATTCTTCTGCTCATCAATCGCCTGGAGAGCTACGAACTCGTTCTGTGTGATTTCAGGGGTACTCCCGCCTCAAAAATAAAAATAGAGAATCTTCCCCCGGCTTTTTCGGGCATGGTGCCCAACCGGCTTTGTTTCCGGCAGGGGCGGCTCTATTTTGTTGACCTGGGAACGAAGAAGGTCGTGGTCACCGATTCCAAGGGGATTTTTCAGGATGGGTATGATCTTGCCGCCCTTGCCGATTTCGAAGAAAAGAAAGCGGGGGTTCAGAATGACATCGTCGGTTTCAGCGTGGACAGCAAGGGGAACATGCTCTTCACGGTCCCGACGCTGTTCCGGGCCTTCCGGCTCTCCCCGGACAAGACCCTGGCCTCCTTCGGCAGTTCGGGAAGCATCCCCGGCAAGTTCAATGTGATCGCAGGCATCGCCTCCGATGATCAGGGCCGTATCTATGTGGCCGATTCACTCCGCTCCGTGGTCGCTGTTTTTGACAAGGATTTCAAGTTTCTGGCCGAACTCAGCAGTCGGGGCTTCAAGCCGGGCGAATTGATCGTGCCCAAAGAAGTGGCCGTGGACAACAAAGGCAGGATTTATATCAGTCAAGCTGCACAAAGAGGAGTCAGTGTCTTTCAAATTTTCGACAACTGACCCGAAAATGGGTCAAGGCATTCTGTATGACCATGAATCATGGAGGGAGGTGATAGAGAACCAAGTAAAGAAGATAAAGTTAAGGGGTCTTTGTTATTAACGCGATCCTCCGAAAAAGGTAAACCTCACCGAAAGGGAGGGGCACAAAATCAACGGGTCCTGTAAGGGACGGCCGGATTGCCGGAGAAGCAAATTGGAGGATTATCAATGAAAAGTTTAAAAACAAGTTTTGTGATTCTGGCCGCTGTCCTGATCACCTTCGGGCTCAGCGGAAAGGCATTTGCCTTCCATTCAGGCGGCGTAGCCGAATGCATGGGCTGCCATAACATCCACGATGCCAAGCCCGACACTGCGCTTCTTGCAGGGTCCGACATCAGCTCGACCTGTATCAACTGCCATGGCGCCACCGGAGCTTCGAGCTACCACATCGTTACACCGGACGCGGACATGCCCGCGGGAACACCTCCCGGAAACAGAACCCCGGGCGGTGATTTCGGCTGGCTGAAGAAGAGCTATACCTGGGTTCCGCGGACTGGAACCACCTCATCCGAAGCCGGCGAAGAACACGGCCACAATATCGTGGCTGTGGACTTCGGTTACGCTGCGTCTACGGAAAACACTACGGCTCCGGGCGGGGACATGGATTCAACCCAACTGGCCTGCAACAGCTGCCATGATAACCACGGCAAACTCCGCAGGCTCTCCGGCGGGACCTTCGCGACCACGGGTGCGCCCATCATCGCCTCGGGTTCCTATAATAACAGCGTAATTCCTGCAGCCGGCCAGGCCGTGGGTGCCTACCGTCTGCTCCGAGGTACGGGTTCTTCGGCCGGATCGGGCGGAAAGACCTTCCTCACTATTTTCAATGCCGTGGTTCCGAGCACCTATAACCGCTCCGAGGCCACTACGCCCACCCGCGTAGCCTACGGCGCCGGGATTGCCGACTGGTGTGCGACCTGCCATCCGGATATGCACAGTGCAAACAGCTCCGTTACCCACCCCGTGAACGAGAACCTGGGATCGACTGAAGCCGGCAACTACAACAGCTACATCGGCAGCGGTAATTTGACCGGGACTTCCGCTACTTCTTACGATTCGATCATTCCCTTCCAGATGGACACCACCACGGACTTCGCCACGCTTGCCGCAAAGGCCGTGATCGACGGCTCCGTGAGTACCGGCCCATCGACCAGCGACAGAGTGATGTGCCTCTCCTGCCACAGGGCGCATGCAACCGGATTCGCACGTATGACCAGATGGCAGAACGAAGGCGAATTGATCGCGGTCGACGGCGTATGGCCGGGCTCGGATTCGGCGAGCACGGTCGCCAGCCAGGCCAAATATGCAATGGGCCGCACCGTGGCAGAGACCACCAAGGCCTACAATGACACCACGATGCATTACGGTTCGTACCAGAGGTCGCTCTGCAACAAGTGCCACGCCAAAGACTAAGCGTTTCAAGGCGGCACTGACCATTGGATGAGCAACAAAAAAAGGGCCGGCGGATCGCCGGCCCTTTTTTTGCCTTGAGTCCGTCAAGGGATTATGTTAAAAATGAGGGCAAAATAATCTTCATCTCATAACGGGTGTTCCATGAAATCTTTATGGGTTTTTCTGGCTTGTTTTTTGCTCTTCGCCGGGTGCCAGGCCAAATCGGTCCTTGTACGGCCGGCCCTTGAGGATGAGGGTGATCTGGTTGTCTATCTCCAGCCGATCTCTCAGGAGGCGGACAATCTCACTTTTTCAATAGAGCAAGTCTCGGCGGTGCGGGAGGACAATCTGGTCATCCCTCTCGCCCTTTCATTCACCGAAGTGAAAGGCCTGGAGATGAAAAGGCAGAGGCTTTTTGCTTCCGGAGAACTCCCCCCCGGCACCTACACGGGACTTTCCTTTAAAGTCAAAAGCGCCCTTCTCAAAGGAGAAGAGGGTGATACGGCCCTGGATGTGCCTGACGAGCCCGCTATCATCGGCCCTTCCTTCGAGATCAGGAAGAAAAAATCACTGTTCCTTTCACTGATTTTCAACTATGCCTCATCGGTCCGGGCAGGGTACACGTTTGTCCCGGCATTTTCGCTCTTTGTCCCGGACCGGCCGGTAACCGCCCTGGTGGGATATGTGGCCAATTATGGTTCCAGCAACATCACGGTTTTTGACAAGAAGCAGCTGGAGGCGGTCGGGGTGATCGCCACGGGGAGCGGCCCCAGGGGGATCGCCCTGGACCCGAGTTCCGGAAGGGCCTATGTGGCGCTTGCCGGGGAGGACAGCCTCGAAGTGATTGACCTGCTCACAGCGGACATTATCAACCGCATCCGGCTGAACACCGGCGATTCTCCTCAAGAGCCGGCCCTGACTCCCGACGGGACTCTCCTGCTGACGGCCAACAACGGTTCGGATAGCGTCAGTTTCATCGACCCCTCTTCCATGATCGAACTGGACAGGGTCCCGGTGGATCACGGCCCCCATTCTGTTGCCATTGACCATGAGGGGGTCCGGGCCTATGTCTTCAATACCTTGTCGAGCACCATCTCTGTCATTGATATTGCCAATAAATCGGTGGTCACGACTCTGGCCACGGAAGCCGGGCCTGTGAGGGGGGCGTTCAACAGGAGCGGAGACCGGCTCTATGTGATTCATGAAGGGTCGTCCTATCTGACTGTGATCGACCCGGCGTCCCTTGAGATCCTGGAGCGGTTTTTTGTGGGCATGGGCATGAGCGCTATCCAGGTGGACACCAGGACCGATTTTCTCTACGTGGCCAAAAAGTATGAGTCGACGATCGGGATGTACGACCCCCAATCGTTTTTTCCAGTGGATTCGATCCAGGCGGACACGGGTATCACGCATATGACGATCGACAATGACGAGAACAATCTCTATATTGTCCTTCCGGAAAAGAGACGCCTGATGGTTGTGAATCTCATCAGCAAGAAGGCCGTCGCGAATATCGATGTGGGTGAAGGGCCCTGCTGGGTTACCCTGATGGGTGAGAGGTGAAGGATTGAGTGAGGGAATTCGCAGGATCAGGCGCTGGGCCCCTATTCTCAAGATCCTTTTTCTGGTCTTCCTGTGCGCCATCCCATTCTTGACCGGGTCAGCCATGGCGGACAGCATACGAGGGCTGCTGGATTTGGGCTATTCCAACTCCGAAACCAAGACAGAGGATAATCTCGGGCAAAAGGCACAAACAGCGTCAGATAGTTTTACACAGCAGTACCGTCTGAATATGAGCAAGAATCTCTATCCCAATCTTCTGTTGAATGCCGGGGGGATCTTTGATAAAACGAAAAATATTTCAGAAACCGATGATGTTGAAACAAGGTCGACCGCGACACGATCCAGGCCCTTTGCGGATCTCACCCTGAGGACCCCTCTTTACTATGGAGGTATCCTTTATAACAAAAGAGAAGATAAATTCGAGTCTCCTGACTCACTTACATCGATCAATTTCAACGAAGACTACGGCGCTATTCTGGGATGGAAGCCCGAGGGGTTCCCTTCCCTGGATATGAGATATGACAAGATTGACACCTATGACCAGGAGCGTCTTTTTCAGGACATCAGCAGTGAACGGGTCCTGTGGAATCTGGCCTATGCGACCAAACATTGGGACTTCCGGTACCAGCCTACATATAATGACACAGTGAACAAAATCGCCGACCTGGAGACCAAGAATACGAACCACAGCGGAAGGCTGACCTATTCAGACTCGTTGCGGGATGGACAGACTTCGGTTTACACGAGCTATTATATATCCCGCAACCAGACCGAAACCATCGCGCATGGGCTGGGCGAGGTGGATTTCCAGCTATTCCCGTTCTCCGGCCTTTCCGCTCCGGACGACAGTCCATCGGAAGGAGCGCTGGATGATAATTCGGCCCTTGTCGATGGCGGTCTGACGGCATCGAGCGGCGTGAATATCGGCCTTCCCACCATTGGAGGGGATACCCGTCCGCGGAACATGGGCCTGGATTTTTTTAATGACACGGAGGTGAACACTCTTTATGTCTGGGTCGACCAGGAACTGCCGGCCGCTATTGCCGAGTCCTTTTCATGGGATATTTATACGAGCGATGATAACCTGAACTGGGTTTTCCAGACCACGATTATGGCCGCCCCTTTCGGCCCCTTCGAGAACCGGTTTGAGCTCCGTTTCCCCAACAAAACCACGAGATATATCAAGGCGGTGGTCAGCCCCCTTTCGGGAACCGTGCCGGGTGCCGTCGCTCTTCCCGATATCTTTGTGACTGAAATCCAGGCATTTCTGTCTAAACCCGCTCAAGATGTGAAGGGGAAGGTCATCCGGACCTCTCAGCTTTTCAGCACGGATGTCCGATCCCGGCTCATGGACATCCCGTCTCTCTATTACGAGTTCTCTTATGGCCTGTCAAAAGTCGATCCTTCTTCTCAGAGGAGGTCAAACCTGTCGAACGGCTTCTCCGTGACACACCGGTTCAGCGAGGTCTTTTCCGGGGCCGGGAGGGTGGCCCGGGAGGATATCGATGAATCAGAGACGGCCGGGTCTGCCTACGTCTACAATGCCTCCCTCCGTGCAGAGCCCCTGAAAACACTGAGCCACACACTTCTGTTCAGCGGCCGGAAAGAAGAACTGGGTGCTGAGTCACAGGATAAAAATTCCATTTTCCTGCAAAACCGGGCCCAATTGTACAGGGGGTTGAACGCCTTTCTCCACGGGGGACTCAGCAGGATCTCGGCGGCTTCAGGGGAAAAACAGGACGGCACCTCATGGGATTTTGGCATCAGCGCGGCTCCCCACACTTCCTTGACCCTGACGTTCGATATAGATTCGACGGTGGCGGACCGATCAGGCGGCGGCAAACCGGACGATACCCAGATGAGCAAGCGGCGGAACCTGAGCATCTCCTACAGGCCTTTTCAAGCGCTGTATATCATCGGCTCGATCAGCCGGGTCACCTTGCCGGACAGAAACACAACCCTTAAAAATTATGCCTTCAACTGGTCACCCTTTCCTTACGGTACGCTCCAGTTCAATCTTTCGTACAATGAGGAGCTTACATCCGATAACAACGGCAAGTCCAGTACCGTGGTCCCGAGTCTGCGCTGGAATATTACAAGCCGTGCCTTTCTGCAGCTTTCCTACCAGCTGATCAAGACCGAATCGGTCCTGAATACATCGGATCTGAAGGTCTTCAGCGTGACGGCGAGGATGATCTTTTAGGGGTCTGCGACAAAAATGTAGGTAGAACTTGACTTAGAGCAGTAAATGCCCTA
>CAKKPE010000073.1 GCA_919901565.1 bacterium | reverse complement strand
GAATAGGACATTTCTACTTTGGCCAAATAGGACATTATCATTTTGGGATTACACAAAAATCTTTTATGGCTATATTAAAATTTGTCTGCATCACTCAGGTGGCGTTGATGGTTATGATCCTGATCAATCATGATTTCTGCAAACTCATCGAATTGAGAGAGATATTCCTTGAGTTTGCGCATCAGTCTCGCCTCGATCTGACGCACACGTTCCCGGCTGATCCCGCAGGTATCCCCGATCTCCTGAAGGGTTGCCGGCTTTTCGGCCAGAAGACGCTGCTTTAAAATCAGGAGGTCCTTTTGTTCAAGGGTTCCAGAGAATTCACGGAGCTTTTCCGTGAAGAGGCCCATGAATTGGGAGTCTGCCAACCGTTCATCCACCGGGATCTCCTTGGATGAGAAGAAGTGCATGAAGGGGGTCTTGGAGTCTTCCTGGACCGGGGCATCCAGAGAGACCTCGTCGCCCTTGAGGATCTGCTGCATCTCAATGACATCGGACTCCCGGACATCGAAGCTTTCGGCCAGCAGCTTGGGGCTGGGCATATCCCCATGAGCGCTGATCCGTTCATATTCCTGGTTGAGTTTGAAGAAGAGCTTCTTCTGGGCCGCGGTGGTCCCGATCTTATAGATGCGATAGTTGTTCATGATAAATTTCAGAATATAGGCCCGGATCCACCAGGCTGCATACGTGGAGAGCTTGACGCCTTTGTAAGGGTCATATTTTTTAATGGCCTGCATCAGGCCGATATTGCCTTCCTGGATCAGGTCAAGGGCGTTCTGGTAAAGGCGTACAAAATCAAAGGCGATCTTGACGACCAGCCGAAGATTTCCCAATACCAGCCTCTGGGCGGCCTCGACATCACGGGTTTCTGCGTATCGTACGGCAAGGTCATACTCTTCTTCAGAGGTGAGAAGAGGGTGCATGCTGATTTCGGCCATGTACCGCTGCAGGGGGTCGCTCTTGATCAGGGACTTCCCTGAACCCGCAGACGGCTCCTCTATGTTGTTCATGGATTCATCGTCTTTTGTCATGTGGCCTGCGATTTTTTCTCGGTCAAATCCTTGAACATAATGCGGTATAAAACGTTTCTTATTTCCGGGTCGGTTATCAGGCGCAGCGAATCCTCGATCTCTTTTTCTTCGGCCTTGCTGGGCATGATCTTTTCCGGAGTCCTGTTTTTCGGGCGGGGTTCCGGGCAAAGGATGGATCCTATGCGCAGATGAATCTCAGAGACGGCCTCAAAACCGAGTTTCCTGTTGATGTTCAGAATGAGTTGATCCTTGAGAAAGTTGAGCTGATGAAGCCATGAAGAATGTTCAACAGCGATGAAGAGGCGCTTGCCTGAAAAGAATTCCGGGCGGGTCTTGGAGGCGACCTCCGGGCCCACGATCTCTTCCCAGCAGGACCAGATGGCGTGCTGTTCAATGATCCAATCGATGCCGAATTCCTTGAGCAATTTTTTTACCATCAGGCCTGCGGCTACGGGAGTCCTGTCCATAAGATGTTACCTTGTCGGCTTGGTCCATGTGGTCTTATTTTTTTTAATTCTTATCCCGGGACGAGGACATGTCAAGAAGAATAAACAGGCGCCGCGGGTTCTCAGTGGCCAGGAGACGAATTTTTGTGTTGCGTCACGAACATATCGGTGGTATATTAAAAAAATTCGTAAATGATTAATAAAATAGGCTATTTTTGCTTCTGCGGAGGGGAGGATATATGCCTGAGCTGAGAAAGGACCCGATCATTGGACGGTGGGTCATCATCTCAACAAACCGGGGCAAGAGGCCTACGGATTTTGGGGAATCCCTGATTAAAAGAAACGGTGGGTTTTGTCCATTCTGCTACGGGAATGAGAAGGTCACTCCTCCGGAAATTCTTGCCTTCAGAAAAAATGATTCGGCGCCCAATACCGAAGGGTGGAGCCTGCGGGTGGTTGCCAATAAATTTCCCGCCCTTCAGATCGAAGGGGAGCTCAATAAAAGGGCTGAAGGGATCTATGACAAGATGAACGGGGTTGGCGCGCATGAGGTCATTATCGAGACCCCTCACCATGACAAGACCCTGAGCTCGCTCCCTCTGGAGAAGGTTGAAGATACGCTCTGGGCCTACCGTGAGAGGATCTCTGACCTCAAGAAGGACCCTCGATTCAAGTATATCCTGATCTTCAAGAATGAAGGACTCTCAGCAGGGGCTTCTCTGGAGCATTCCCATTCACAGTTGATCGCCCTTCCCATCATTCCCAAAAGGGTTTCCGAGGAGATCCAGGGGGCATTGGTCCATTACCGGTACAAAGAGAGGTGCATCTACTGCGATATTCTTCATCAGGAACTGGAATCGAGGATCCGGGTGATCTCGGAGAACGAGCACTATGTGGCCATGGAGCCGTTCACGCCGAGGTTCCCTTTTGAGACATGGATCCTGCCCAAGGCCCATCAATCCTCATTTGAGCAGATGCCGCGTGAAAAGTACGCTCTTCTTGCCGCGATCCTTCAGGACACCCTGAAACGGATTGACAAGACCCTGAACATACCCCCCTACAACTATATCCTGCATACCTCGCCGATTGGAGAAGAGGTGAACGACTATTATCACTGGCATATCGAGATCATGCCCAAATTGACCAAGGTGGCCGGATTTGAATGGGGTTCAGGCTTCTATATCAACCCAACCCCTCCGGAAGAGGCCGCGGAGTTCTTAAGAGAAGCACGGGTGTAAGTTTGTATGGGTGTCTGCCGTTCCGGAGACCGACATGAAGATCTTTTTTGCAGCCTCAGAGCTTGTTCCCTTTGCCAAGACCGGAGGGTTGGCCGATGTGGCAAGCAGCCTTCCCGGTGCACTCCTGGAGCTTGGTCATGATGTCCGGGTCATTATTCCCAGGTATCCGTCAGCGGATCATTCCGGCGTGGCGCTGGAAGAGACCGGGTGCAAGGTTCATGCCCGGGTGGGGGAAAAGATACTCGCCGGCGATATCCTGCGCGGGACCCTGTCTTCGGGCGTCCCTCTTTATCTGATCCGTTACGATCCTTTTTTTGACCGGGATGGCCTGTACGGTTCGCCCGAAGGGGATTACCCGGACAATGCCTCCCGCTTTATCTTCTTTTCACGGGCCATCCTGGATGCCATGAAGAGTCTGGACTTCTGGCCGGATGTCCTGCACCTCAATGACTGGCAGACCGCCATGGCGGCTCTCTATCTCCAGACATATAAGGGTATTGCGCGATACAGTGAAGTTGCATCCCTCCTCACTATTCACAATCTCGGTTATCAGGGGCTCTTCGGGCATCTTGACCTTCCCCTCACCGGACTGGGCTGGGAGCACTTCACGCCCGAGGGGATCGAATTCTACGGAAAGATAAACTTTCTTAAGGCGGGTCTGATCTCGGCGGACCTTCTCAATACGGTCAGTCCGAAATATGCCGCAGAGATTCAGACACCTGAATTCGGTTTAGGCCTGGAAGGCGTGATGCGGAAACGCTCAAAGGACCTCTTTGGAATTTTAAACGGCGTGGATTATTCTTCCTGGGACCCGGCTTTGGACACGCTGATTCCTGCCGGATTCTCATTGGAGAACATGGAAGGGAAACAAGAATGCAAAAAGGCCCTGCTCAAGGAATTCGGGCTGGCCCAAGGGCCGGATCGCCCGGTGATCGGTTGTGTCTCACGGCTGATCGAACAGAAAGGGTTTGACTTGATTCTGGCCGCGGAGAAGGATCTGGCAGGGATGGACCTTTGCTTTGTGGTACTGGGAACCGGGGAAGAGAAGTACCAGCGGAGCCTGTTGCAACTGTCCCGGAAGTATCCGGAGAGGTTCGGGGTCAGGATCGGGTATGACAACCGGATCGCCCACCTGATTGAAGCCGGATCGGATTTCTTTCTCATGCCGTCCAAATATGAACCCTGCGGACTGAACCAGTTGTACAGCCTGAAGTACGGGACCATACCCATTGTCCGGGCTACGGGCGGGCTGGACGATACCATTGTCAATTTCAACCCGAAGACCCTGAAAGGGAACGGGTTTAAATTTGCGGATTACACCCCGGATATGCTCTCCGTCACTGTTCGAAGGGCCCTTCAGGTCTATGGCAACAAGGCCCTTTATAAGGATCTGATCAGGAATGCCATGGCCTGCGATTTTTCATGGGGCCGGTCGGCCAGCGAGTATGAAAAACTTTATACCCGGCTGCTCATCAGGAAGCATGCAGGGAAATCCTCCGGTAAGGATCCGGTATAGCCATGGAAAACAGCAAGATTGAATTTGAGATTCTAAGAGATATCCTGAAGATCAGCAATTCCACGCTGAATCTTCACGAGCGTCTCAATCAGGTGGTGGAAGAGATCGTGGAGAAGATGCATGTGGATGCCTGTGCCATCTATCTGGTGAAAAAGGGCGGCGAGACCCTGAGCCTCAAGGGCGCTGTCGGCCTCAACCCTGAAATGATCAATGGAATCTCCTTGAAAGTTGGGGAAGGAATCACGGGATGGGTCGCAGCGGAGAAGACCCCATTGGCGGTTCTTGAAATATTCAAGGATCCAAGAATGAAGAATTTCCCGGGGAGCTGGGAAGAAAAATACCGGTCCATGATCTCGGCGCCGATTCTCTTTCTGGGCAAATGTCTTGGTGTGATCAATGCCTGGACCATTGAAGAGAAAGCGTTTACCACGGACGACCTCCATCTTCTCAGTTCCATCGCGGACGGCATGAGCGGGAGTATCCGCAATGCCCAGCTCTACCTGGATGCCACAAAACAGTATGAGGAGCTGGTCTCCCTGTACGATATCAGCAAGATGCTCAACTCCACCCTTGAGCTCCAGGAGCTGATCGGCATGGTGACAAGGAAAAGCACGGAATTTATCGGGGCCAGCGGATGCATGCTCCATATTCTGGACGTAAAAGACAACCTCCTGAAGGTCAAGTCCATGTATGGTCTCTACAAGAGTCCGGAGGAGATTTCCAGGACCCAGCTCAGACTGGGCGAAGGGGTGGCCGGACAGGTGGCGATAAAGGCCATCCCCATGATGATCAACAACCTGCCGGAAGAGTCTGAACATCTTCTTCCCATGGAAAAAATATTCTCCTCTCTTCTCTGCATACCCATGACCGTGAAGGATAGGGTTATCGGGACGTTGACCCTGCATGACAAGAAAGACGCCTCCGGTCTCCTGGTCCCCTTTGACAAAGACGACATGAACCTCCTCATGGCGCTGGCCAGTCAGGGGGCGCTGGTCCTGGAAAATGCCTGGAACTATGAAAGGGCAGAGCGGCTTTTCCAGGAGAATGCACAAAAAGCCAACGACTTTGCCATTCTCTACGAAATCAGCAATGCCATGAACACCACCATGAACCTGGACCAGCTTCTGAAGATTATTCTCAAGGCTGTAACATTCGGCGGCGGGTTGAACTTCAATCGGTCGATTCTACTGCTGGTTAATGAGAAGACCAACACCCTGCAGGGGATGCTCGGTGTAGGGCCGGACAGCGGAGAGGACGCCTTCCGGATCTGGACGGAAATCGGTTCCAAAAAGATGAGTTTCAAGGAATGGATCGCTTCAGTCAATGCTTCGGGCCAGGAGCGCACGAGCCGGTTTGATCAGCTGGCCAAGGGGATCCGTGTTCCCATTGAATACGGCAAAGGTGTGCTGGCCCTGACGGTCCTGGAAAAGAAGGGATTCAATATCAGGAATATACAGGAAGATCCCCGGGTAAACCCTGATGTCCTGAAAAAACTGGAATTTGAAAGCTTTGCAACCGTTCCCCTGATCTCTCAGGACCGGGTTATCGGGGTGATCGTAGTGGACAATCTGTACAACAAGAGAGAAATCACGGATAAGGACCTGAGGCGTCTGGAACTTTTTGCAAGCCAGGCCGGACTGGCCATTGAGAACGCCAAGGTCTATTCGGACCTGGAGAAGGCCACCCGCTCCATCAGAGAGCTTCAGGACCGGCTGATCCAATCGGAAAAGATGGCCGCGTTGGGAGAAATGGCCGCCAGCATTGCCCATGAGATCCGAAACCCCCTGGTTTCCATCGGGGGATTTGCGCGCAGGCTCGACAGCAAGCTGGACGCGTCCAACCCTGAGAAGAGGTATTCCAGGATTATCGTCAAGGAAGTCGGCCGCCTGGAGAAAGTGCTCCAGGAAGTTCTGGCTTTTTCACGATCTGCAGAACCCCTCTTTTCCGAATGTAGTGTGATCACCTTGCTTGAGGAGGCCCTGGAGGTTTACGAGGAGAGTTTTTCCGAGTGCGGGATTGAAGTCATCCGCGACTTTCATGAAGGGGTTCCAAACATTCATGTGGATTCCAACCAGATCAAACAGGTATTCATCAATCTTTTTTCCAATGCACAGCATGCCATGAGCAAGGGAGGCCGACTCACAGTCGGGTGCGAATACAAGGCTGTAGAAGGTGAGGCCATGATTTACGTGAGTGATACAGGCGGAGGGATCTCTGAGGATGTGATTACGAATATTTTCAATCCTTTTTTTACAACAAAACATACAGGCACAGGACTGGGTCTGGCGATATCACACCGGGTCGTGGACATGCACGGCGGGGATATTCTGGTGAAGAATGAGCCGGGTGTGGGGGTCACCTTTACGATCTCCTTGCCGGCCAGGCAAAAACGGGGAGGGATCAGCGAAGAAATGGATTTGTCTGCGGCAAGGACGGGCGTAAAGGGAAAAGAGGTTCATTACAGGGGGCAGGGAGATTTTCTAAACGGCATGGGGAAGGGTGAGGGTTCAGAATCGATCCCCTGAGTGTTTATCGTTGACGAAATAAATGAAGAAAGGGGGTATTTATGAAAACGGTTTTAATTGTAGACGACGAGGAGAATATCCGAATCCTCTACAAGGAAGAACTGGCGGATGAAGGGTATAATGTCATCCTGGCCAGCAACGGATATGAAGCCCTGGAGGTTCTGAGCGTCCAGAAGCCGGACGCCATTATTCTCGACATAAAGATGCCAGGGATGGATGGCGTGAATCTCCTGAAACTGATCAAGGAACGGAAAGAGGACGATATCCCGGTTATCATCTGTTCGGCGTATGAGGAGTATAAGCAGGACTTCTCACTCTGGGCCTCTGAAGAATATATTGTGAAGTCCTCTGATCTGACCAAGATGAAGGGCGCTTTAAAGCGGATACTGAAGTAGCTGGTGGAGAAGGGTTCTTCGGTCTTGCATCCTTGCGATGAAATGGCGTCCCCCGGTTCCTGACTTTTTAAATAGTCGTAGAAATTACATCTATGGCACCGAATAAAGATCGTTCAGTGCTGGTTGTTGATGATGAGGAAAGTATCTGTCTGCTTTATCAGGCAGAACTGGAAGACCGCGGGTACACTGTCCAGGTCCAGAACGACGGGACCCGTGCCATGGAGGATGTGGAAAGGTTTCATCCGGACCTCGTCATTCTGGACATCAAGATGCCGGGTGCCGATGGTTTTGAGATACTGAATTGTCTTAAAAAGAAGTTTCCGGATATTTGTGTGATCCTGAATTCGGCTTACGGCTCCTTCAGGAATGAAGCCTCTCTTCAGATGGCTGACGGATACGTCATAAAATCCTCGGATCTTACGGAGCTGCTGAAAACCATTGAAAAGGTGCTTGCTTGAGGAATAAAAAAGATCAAGCCTTTGGAGAGTTTGATCTGATTGAACAAATGACCGGATCGGTCAGGATATTCTCCAAAAATCTTCGTACGGGAATCGGCGATGACTGTGCTGTCATTGCCGGCTCTGAGGCGTACGACCTCCTGCTTACATCGGATCTTATCATCGAGAAGGTTCACTTCGACCGGCGCTGGTTTCTTCCGGAACAGATCGGCGGCAAGGCTTTCCTGGGAAGCCTGAGCGACATTGCGGCCATGGGCGGCCTGCCGGAATTCGCCCTGGTGAGTCTTGCCGTTCCGGTGTCTGTTGCCGGAAAAGAGGCAGAGGCCCTGTACCGTGGGATCAGAAAAGCGGCCGAACAGTTCGAAGTCACGCTTGCAGGTGGGGACCTTTCCAGGTCCGACGGGGGGATCCTTGTCGACATCATGCATCTCGGAAGGGTGGAAAAAGATCGGGCCGTACTCCGGTCCGGGGCGAGGCCCGGAGACCGCATCTTTGTGAGCGGGACATTGGGGGAGTCCGCCCTGGGGCTTCATGCCCTTCAGTCGGACCATAAGGTCGAGGGTGCGGATCTCTTCATCCGGAGGCAAAGACTGCCGGAGCCCCGCATCGGTCTCGGCCGCATCCTTGGCTCGGAACGCCTGGCCTCTGCCATGATCGATCTTAGCGACGGCCTTTCTTCGGATCTTGGACATCTGTGCAAATCAAGCGGGGTGGGAGCGCGTGTAAGGCTCAGGGACCTGCCGGTCTCAAAAACCTACCAAAAGGTCTGTATGGCACTCTCCGTAGAACCCATGTCCAATCTTCTTCACGGCGGAGAGGACTACGAACTGCTTTTTACCGTCCGGCCCGGTGATCTGATGCGTTTGAGTCAGGCATCACTCCCGGTCCCGGTGGTTGAGGTCGGCGAGATTCTTCCGGTCTCAGAAGGGCTTTCTGTTGAGTTTCCTGACGGTGGGTCCGGAGAGCTTTCTTCCGGAGGATACGATCACTTCCGGATCCAAGACCGGATATAGGCCCTGCGGAGTGCAGGGATGGGAATGGGTAGACAAGCCTGGAACCCCGCTTAAAAAAAGGAGAGCGTTCATGCCGTATGTAAATCTCAAGCTTCTCGGCAAGCTGACCAGGGAGCAGAAGGCTGAAATTGTAAAAGAATTTTCCGAGACCCTCGAACGTGTGGCCGGGAAGCCGAGCGAACACACCTACATCGTGATCGACGAGGTCGAAAAGGAAAACTGGGGCAAAGGGGGCAAGCTCTTTTCGGACATGTAAATCGGGGTCCGGAGCATTCGCCTTGCCCCTATTGGTGGGATCGAGAAGCCTCCTCTCCCCCGCGGGGGGAGAGGACAAAGGCCCGCCCTCGAATGTATCAATCGGGGGTGAGGGGGAAAATCGAATCTTTACCCCTCATCCTAACCTTCTCCCCTATCGGGGGAGAAGGGACAGCAAAAATCAGGATCATCTTCAAAAGAGCGGTTGAGAACACAATGGGTTAAGTGAACCCCGTTAGAGATCTCGTCTCTCTAACGGGGTTCACTTGAATCCTTAACCCCTTGACCCCTTTTTACCCGTTAAGCGAATGCATTGCAGACCATGTACCACGGAGGTACCCATTTGAAAAGAGAGATCCAAAAACTCTCTTCAGAGACGTTCGACCTTCTGATCATCGGCGGCGGGATCAACGGCTGCGGCATTCTCAGGGACGCCGCTCTCCGGGGCTACAGGGCGGCCCTGGTGGAGAAAGGGGACTTTGCCTCGGGTACCAGCAGCAAAACCTCGAAGCTGGTCCATGGCGGGCTTCGCTACCTGGAGCAGATGGAATTCGGCCTGGTCTTTGAATCCTGCCGGGAACGGAGGACACTCCAGGCCATTGCTCCTCATCTGGTCCTTCCGCTCCCTTTTCTGATTCCGGTCTACAAGGGGGATGCCAGAGGCCGGACGACCATCCATGCAGGGATGGTGCTGTATGACATGCTGGCCCTGTTCAGGAATGTCGAGAGGCACCGGATGGTTTCATCAGAGGAGGCGCTCAAGGCAGAGCCTGATCTCCAAAGAGCAGGCCTTCAGGGCGGGGCCGTCTATTATGACTGCCAGATGGACGATGCGCGCCTTTGCTTGGAGAATGTGCTTTCCGCAGCAGAGGCCGGGGCGGTGGCCGCCAATTATGCCGAGGTCCTCTCCCTGATCAAAAACGGGGAGAGGGTGGCCGGCGCCGTGGTCAGAGACCTCCTTTCCGGGCAGACATTTGAGGTCATGGCCCGGAAGGTGATCAATGCCTCCGGACCCTGGATCGACCGCATCAGCAAAATGGGCTCACCGGAAAGCCCGCCTCGCCTTCGGCCTACCAAGGGGGTTCACATCATCGTTCCCGGATCCACCCGCACCCACGCCCTGCTCATCTCGGCACGGCGGGACAACCGCATATTCTTTGTGATCCCTTATCAGGGTTACTCATTGATCGGGACCACAGATACCTTTTATGCCGGCGATCCCGACGAGGTCGAGGCATCCCCGGAGGATATCGCCTATCTCATCGAGGAGAGCAGGCGAGTCATTCCCGGTGCTGAGCTGAGCAGGGACCATGTCATCGCATCGTTTGCAGGGCTCCGGCCCCTCGTGGCCGAGCCGGGCCGGCCGTCCGAGCTTTCACGCGGTCACGTGATCTATGAAGAGCGTTCAGGACTTCTCACCGTGGCCGGCGGAAAGTATACCACCTATCGGCAGGTCGCCGAGGAGGTGGTGGACCGGATTGCCGGAGGGGCGGAGAAGCGCTCTCTGGTCCCGTGCCGGACGGCTCAACTCCCGCTCTATGGCGGGGATCTTAAGGATTTGGTCTCCACCATTAAGATTGCATCCGAAAGGTCCGTGTCTGAATACGGCATCGGGCCGGATACGGCGGCACACCTTGTCCGGTGCTACGGGAGCCGCTACCGGGACGTCCTGGATCGGATCCGGGAGGACGAGGGTCTGCGTGAGAGGATCGTGCCTGGGGGGCCGGAGATCCTTGCCCAGGTTCGCTATGGCGTGGAGCGGGAGATGGTCAAAACCCTCAGTGATTTTCTCAGGAGGCGGACCTCGCTCGCCCTTTCCGGGGCCAACGGCCGGGATACAGCGGGCCGGGTTGCTTCTGTTCTTGCGCATGAGCTTCACTGGGATGCCAAAGAGACCGAACGCCAGATCCATGCTTATCTGAAAGATAGGTAAAGATTGACAATTATATGATGATCACATAAAATCAGGGCAGCTTTTGTTGTCCCGTAACACCCCGTTTATCATGTTATTTTTAGCAGGAAGGCGGTCGGCACGCGTCATTATGGCCAGCCTTGAAGGATATTTTTCTTTTTGGAGCAGCAGCGGTTATGAAAATTCTGGTTGTCGGTTCCGGCGGCAGGGAACATGCCCTGGTCTGGAAGATTGCCCAGAGCCCCAGGGTTAAAAAGATTTACTGTGCGCCGGGCAATGGAGGAACCGCCGGATTGGCCGAACCCGTGCCCATCCAATCCGATGATATCGACGGTCTTCTCGACTTTGCAAGGAAACAGAAAATCGGACTCACCATTATCGGGCCCGAAGGTCCTCTGACACTGGGGATCGTGGACCGTTTTGAGAATGCCGGCCTTCCTGTGTTCGGCCCAAGAAAAAATGCCGCGATTCTGGAGGGAAGCAAGGTCTTCACCAAGGAATTCCTGCGCCGCCACGGGATCCCTACAGCAGACTATATGAGTTTCACCGATCCTGTCCTGGCCGTACAGTATATCAGGAAAAAGGGGGCTCCCATCGTGGTCAAGGCCGACGGTCTGGCCTCGGGCAAGGGGGTCATTGTCGCTGAAAACGTTGAGGAAGCGGTTTCGTCCGTGTACATGATCATGGAGCAGAAGAAATTCGGCTCGGCCGGAGAGGCCGTTGTGGTGGAGGAGTACCTGGCCGGGGAGGAGGCCTCCTTTATGGCCTTTACGGATGGCAAGACCGTCATTCCCATGGTCTCCTCCCAGGATCACAAACAGGTCCATGACGGAGACCGCGGGCCCAACACCGGCGGCATGGGCGCCTATACCCCTGCGCCGGTGATCCAGGACCGGACCGGGGAGATCATGGAGACCGTTATGATACCCACGGTCCGGGGCATGGCCGAAGAGGGGAGGCCTTACAAAGGGGTGCTGTACGCCGGACTCATGGTCACGAGGAGGGGATTGAAGGTCCTGGAGTTCAATGTCCGTTTCGGCGATCCGGAGGCGCAGCCGATCCTCTTCAGGCTCAAGACCGATTTAATTGATATCATCGAGGCGATCCTTCAAGACCGGCTCAGCGGGGTCCGGATAGAATGGAAGGACGGCGCCAGTGTCTGCGTGGTTATGGCCTCTGAAGGATATCCCGGGGCCTATGAGAAGAGGAAGATCGTCTCCGGGCTGGATCAGATCCCGGGCTCTGAAGATCTCTTTGTATTTCATGCAGGGACGCGGTGGGTGGGTGATAAACTCATTACGTCCGGAGGAAGGGTCCTTGGGGTCACGGCCAGCGGGATGAATCTGGCCTCTGCCTTGAACAAAGCCTATGATGCCGTGGGCCGGATCGCCTTTAAGGGGAAGCACTTCCGCACAGACATCGGACAAAAGGGGCTGAGGAGACAAAATTATTGAGGACCATGGTGGTTATCTCCCGGCGGGTGCCGGGGGCGGCGCAGCCGGAGTTTATGGGAATGAATCAGAGATGAAAACGTCTTGTATATAGGGGGGGCCATGGCAAAACCGCTTGTAGGGATTATAATGGGGAGCGAGTCGGATCTTTCGGTTATGAAGGAAGCTGCGGCGATTCTCCAGGGTTTTGAGATTCCTTTCGAGATCCGGGTGATATCCGCCCACAGGACACCGGATATTGCAGCCGAGTATGCGAAGAAAGCGGCCGGGAGGGGGATCAAGGTGATTATCGCCGGTGCCGGCGCAGCCGCACATCTGGCTGGCGCCATGGCGGCGGTCACGGACCTCCCGGTTATCGGGGTTCCCATTTCCTCTACCCCGTTAAACGGGTTAGATGCCCTGCTGTCCACGGTACAGATGCCGGCCGGCGTCCCCGTGGCCACCATGAGTATCGGGGGGGCCGGAGCCAGGAATGCCGCTATTCTCGCGGTCAGGATCTTTGCGACCAGGAACGTGAACCTGAGAAAACAGCTCGCTGAGTTCAGGAAGACCCAGCGCAAAAAGGTGGAAGAAGCAGACCAGCGTGTGAGGGAGCAGTAATGAAGAGGCCGATCCTTGTTTTCTTTTTCATCTTATCGGCCTTACTCATCACTTGTCATGCAAAGGCCGAGTCAGGTTCAGAACCCGCTGCCGGGATTTCGGATCAGGACATCCAGGACCTTCTCCAGAAAAATGATCGCCGCGGCCTAATCAGCCCGGAGACTGGCCGAGGAGAGGCTCCGCAGCCAGACCCGAAGGTTTGAGGTCGGTCTGTCCATCAGTCACGATGTGCTGGAGTATCAGGAAAAACTCTCGGAAACCAAAAGCCGGGAACTCCGGGCCCGCATTGACTACTGCAAATCCCTGGCTCAACTTGAGCAGACCAAAGGGACCCTGCTGCAGAGCAAGGGGATCGGTTTGTAAACACGCCACCGTATTTACGAATTGGGCCACTAAGTCCCTGGTAACCAAGGCCAAGAGAATGGATCGTTACTTGTTTCGGAGTTCTTTGACGAGATGATTAATGGCGGCCTTGGATTGCTCATCCAGGTTCTTGAACCGGATGCCCATGCCCTGTTTTCTCGGATCTGATTCTTCCCCGGGAGAATCTGATTCATTCCTTCCTGTCCAGATAACCTCGCCGGTGGCGTTAATGGGGGAGCCAATATTGGGGAGGTAAAATTTTAATTGAACGACGGTACCGACATCAAGAGGGTTGCTGGACTCTACAAATAAACCGCCTTCGTTGATATTGCTGGCAAAGTTCCATAAAAACTGGTCCACGGTAGAATAATCGATCCGGATGGAAACCGGGGAGCGGAGTGCTTTTCTTTTTTCTTTTTGCTGGCCCATGATAGTTATGTTTTTATTCTATGTCTATGAAATTTTTTCCTAAATAAATGGCGCTATGACATTTTGTTGTTCTACCATTTAGAATAATTTTAAACGCTGCCGTTATGTTGAAACTATCATAATTTATTTCATCCCACAAGTTTTTTCTTCTTCCTTTTTTCTTCTTCCTGAAGGAATGGTCACGATAGGGATGTTCCCGCGTTTGCCTTGTACCTTTTCATAAAAAATGTCCAAAATACAACGGGTCTGCGACAAAAATGTAGGTAGAACTTGACTTAGAGCAGTAAATGCCCTA
>CAKKPE010000072.1 GCA_919901565.1 bacterium | reverse complement strand
AATTTACCGGAGACAATCCTGTTGCAGCAGAGGGGTGCAACTCACGGGGACGTCCAGAAAATTCGTCGATCTTCTCTTTCAGCAGCTGCGTGTACAAGAGTTGTTTGGCATACTCCCATTCGTAGATCGCCTTGGTCTCATCAATCCCTCATGTTGGCGCTAATTATTCTCCTCCCCTCTGGACATGAGGGATGGTTGCCAATAATTGTTATTGATGCTTTCTGATGCGGGGTGTTATACTGAATATATCAGGAAACGGGCTGCCAGGATGGTGTCAATCTTCCAACTTTATGAGGTGAGGGACATATGACCTTCGATGATACCAGGGAAAACGAGCGGTATGATCTTTTCGGCGTGGATCTGGTCTGTGAATATGCGCACATCCCCGCGGCATGTGATCCGGTCTCGGAGCTGGGCCCTGCAGAGGGCGCCCAGAGGGAATACCATTCAGGCATGGTCTGTAATATCAGCAGGGGAGGGATCTGTATCTCTGCTGAGGATCAGGATCTGGATTTCGGGAAAGAGATAGAACTCTTTTTGACTGTGGTGGATCCGAGGTCAGGCATGGGAAACCACTACATGGAGATCATCGCCCGGGTGGTCTGGGTTTCCGAGCAGCCCAACGGTTTCAGGGCTGGCCTTGCATTGACGGAGGTGCCCGAAGATTTCAACTCGGTCTTCGAAGAGATTGTGAAAACTCTGGAGAAGAATCATCTGGCCGGATGAATGCTCCGGCCTGTTATACATCTTCCTCGTTCCCGCTGTCTTCTTCCATTTTACTTGATGGCCTTGGGCCGGCAGAGTGAAGTTTTTTCGGCAGCCACTCTTCCGCACGTGTCACAGAAAAACTTTATCTGTTTGGCCTTGGGTTTGCACAGATGCCGGGCATTGGTAGAGCTCACGCCGCAGTAGTCGCATGAATAACTTTTGCTTGCCATGACCGGGGTGCACAGATGCCCCTTATCTTCGGTGATCCTGCCGCAAGTGGCGCACGTATAGAGTCCGGTCTTGGGTGCCGGGGAGGTCTTTTTTGTCATCGTTGTGCTCCGGGTCTTTGTGGATCTGCTGGGTTTTTTCATCTTTGTCTCCTTTCTGCCATATGAATTGTTGCCAATACGTCATACTTGTTTGAATACTACCAGACCTCTATTCCGGCGTCAACTTGGAAGGGGGAACAGAATGGTTTCAATCGGTTTTTGCCTTGACTTGAAAGGGGAAATTGTGGAATATGTCATAGATCCCGCAGAACGGCACTCGAATGCCGCCGTATTTACGAATAGGGCCACTAAGGGAAGGCATATGGAACTTGTTGATTTTAAGAAAGGGAACGGTCTGGTGCCGGCGATTGTCCAGGATGCAGAGACCGGGGAGGTCCTGATGCTGGGGTATATGAACGAGGCATCCCTGGAAAAGACCCTGGAGACCAAAAAGGCCTGCTTTTTCAGCCGGTCCCGGCAGAAACTCTGGACCAAGGGAGAGACCTCCGGGCACATCCAGAAGGTCAGGGAGATTCTGGTAGACTGTGACCGGGACACGATCCTGCTGAAGGTAGAGCAGGTGGGCGGCGCGGCGTGTCACACCGGATACCGGAGCTGTTTCTACCGGAGGATAGAAGAGGATGAATTGAGGGCATTCGGAGAGAGGGTCTTTGATCCCAAGGAGGTTTACGGTGAATAAACTGAAACTGGGCATCCCCAAGGGGAGTCTGGAACAAGCGACCATCGATCTTTTTGAGAAATCCGGCTGGCAGATCCGGACACATTCCAGGAATTATTTTCCGACCATCGATGATCCGGAAATCTCCTGCGCCCTGGTGCGCGCCCAGGAGATGCCCCGCTATGTGCAGGATGGGACCCTGGATGTGGGGCTGACGGGCAAGGACTGGCTGCTGGAAAACAACGCGGATGTGGAGGTGATCTGCGACCTGGTCTATTCCAAGTCGAGCAATAAACCGGCCCGATGGGTGGTGGCCGTGGGTGGTGATTCTTCCATAGCGAAGCTTTCCGACCTGGAAGGCAAAAAAATCTCCACGGAACTGGTCCGGTACACCCAGTCCTATTTCGAGGAACGCGGGATCCATGTTGAGGTGGAGTTTTCCTGGGGGGCGACCGAGGCCAAGGTGGTCCAGGGGCTGGTGGATGCCATTGTGGAGATCACCGAAACCGAGAGCACGATCCGGGCGCATGGCCTGAAAATCATACACGAGATGATGCAGACCAACACACAGCTGGTTGCCGGCAGGAAGGCATGGGCCGATCCCTGGAAGAAGCAGAAGATAGAACAGATTGCAACGCTCCTCCAGTCCGCTCTTCGTGCAGAGCGGATGGTCGGCCTCAAAATGAATGTGCCCAAGGAAAAACTCGGGGATCTGGTCAAGATACTCCCGAGCATCACGGCACCCACCATCTCTACGCTCTATCAGAGCGATTGGTTTTCGGTAGAGACCGTGATCTCCGAGGAGGCAGTCCGTGAGCTGGTCCCCATGCTGATCAGGCAGGGAGCGGAAGGGATTATCGAATACTCATTGAACAAGCTGATTTAACGGGTTTTTCAGCTCACCCATCTCTACAGGATCGAGCCCACCGAGGAGATGGCGAGATTCAGGAAGAACTCGGGGAAAATGCCGATGGCCAGCACGGCAACCACGGCAGCTAAAAGAACCGCGGACATGGCCATGGAGACATTGAGGACCGGCTCCTTGACCGGTTCGGCCATGTACATCCGCATGATGATACGGAGATAATAAAAGGCCGATACCGCGGAATTGAGCACGCCGATCACGGCGAGCCAGACATAGCCTGCCTTGACCGCTCCCATGAAGATATAGAACTTTCCGGCGAACCCGGCCGTGGGCGGGATGCCGGCGAGCGAGAACATAAAGACCATCATCACAAAGGCCGAGGCCGGGCTGATTCTGGCGAGGCCGGAAAAATCATCGATCCGGTCCCCGACCCCTCCCACGCGGTTGAGCAGGATCACCACGCCGAATGCGCCGATGTTCATGAAGGCGTACACGAAGAGGTAGAGGAGCACACTCGACGTTCCGGTCTCCCCGCCCACGATGAACCCGACCATGAGATAGCCTGCGTGGGCGATACTGGAGTAGGCGAGCATCCGCTTGATGTTGGTCTGCCTGAGGGCGATGAAATTCCCGGTGATCATGGTGGCAATGGAGAGGCAGATGAAAAGGGTCACCCAGTTCGGACGAAGGGATCCGAAGGCCACGGTGAAGACCCGGATCAGGGCGGCAAAGGCCGCTGCCTTGGGCCCCACGGACATGAAGGCGGTGACCGAGGTGGGCGCCCCTTCATAGACATCCGGGCTCCAGAAGTGGAAAGGCACAGCGGCAACCTTGAAGGCAAACCCGGCGGCCATCATGATCACGGCGAGCAGGAGGAGCCCGGAGAAATGCCCCCCGGCAACGAGGCCGCCGATGGTCGGGAGGTCCAGGCTCCCGGTCAGTCCGTAAGTCATCATGATCCCGTAGAGGAAAAAACCCGAAGAAAAGGATCCGAGCAGATAGTATTTGAGCGAGGCCTCATTGGATTTGTCGTTTCTTTTGAAGAGCCCGGCCAGGATGTAGAGGGAGATGGCCATGAGCTCGAGGCCCACGTAGATCACGAGGAGGTTGGTCCCCGATGCCATGATCATCTGCCCGAGGATGGCGAGCAGGACGATGGCGTAAAACTCCCCGTAGTTGTATCCTTCCAGTGCCAGGAACCGTACCGAGATCCCCATAACCATGACGCCCGCCGCGCAGAAGATGATCTTGAAGAACTGGGCATAGGAGTCAGCCGAGAGCCCCGCGATGTCCGTAGGGATGTTCAGGGCGAGTGTTTTGTAACTGAATATCCCGGCGGCCACAAGGCCCATGGCGCTGAGAAAGGCCAGAAAACCCTTGTTACACTTGGGCCAGGTAAAATCAATGATCAGCACGGCCAGGGCGGAGAACAGAACCATGAGTTCAGGCGTCATGGCCGCAAGATTGGGAAGGGATGGCATGGGAATGGTCATATCAAATATATCCTCATATACTTTTCTCTGCCTTTCACTCGGACCCTTTGAACCCTTTGAACCCTTTGAACCCTTTGAACCCTTTGAACCCTTTGAACCCTTTGA
>CAKKPE010000071.1 GCA_919901565.1 bacterium | reverse complement strand
AATCAAAGATCAAAGATCAAAAATCAAAATGACAAATCAAATATAAAAATGGCGCAGCCTCTTTCGTGCCGAAGCGCCCGATGAAGAATGACTCGGGAGATCTCCCCCTTCTATCGCACGCCAATAAAATCGATTCATAAAAGAGTCCATATCAGAACCCGTCTTAAACGTTCATTTTTTATTTTTACCCTGTCATTTTGATTTTTGATTCTTGATCTTTAATTTTTATGGTCGTCTTTTCAGCCGGAAGGCCTCTTCGATCACATCCTCCGTGCCGGAATCGGCCGGTTCCCCGTTACGGGCATCAATCTTCTTGAAGACGATATTTGAAGGAATCGGAAAGTAGGAAGGGGCCTTGTGCTCCAATGCCTCCTGCATGAAGGAGACCCAGATCGGCCCGGCCGCCATGCTGCCGGTTTCTCCAGGGCCGATAGGCATACGAACATCATATCCCACCCAGGCGCCGACAGCCAGTTCCGGTGAATAACCCATGAACCATGCATCACTGTAATCGTCGGTGGTCCCTGTTTTGGCGGCAACCGGCCGGTTCAGCGACCGTGCGATCTTTCCGGTACCGGACTGCACCACGCCTTCCAGGAGGTAGGTGATCTGAAATGCCGCATCTTCGTCCAGTGCGATCCGCTGCTCAGGCTGATGGTTCTCGATGATCCGTCCGTTCCGGTCGTAGACCTGTGTGATCAGCATGGGTGAGGAGTAAACCCCCTGAGCGGCAAAGGTCGCATAGGCGGCGGTCAGTTCCAGCAGGGTAACCTCTGAGGTCCCGAGGGCCAGGGAGAGATTGGGTTGCAGCGGGCCCTCTATTCCCAGACGTCTTGCCATGTCCACGCAGTTTTGGATCCCCACGTCCTGAAGCAGGCGGACCGTGGGGATATTCAGGGATTTCTCCAGGGCGCGTCGAAGGGTCACCGGCCCGGTGAACTCATGGCTGTAGTTCCTGGGGGACCACGTTTTCCCGGTTTGAGGGTCCGTAAAGACCAGCGGTGTGTCCATGAGGATATCCGAAGGCTGGTATCCCTTCTCGATAGCGGTGACGTAGACCATCGGCTTGAAAGCGGACCCCGGCTGGCGTCTTGCCTGCAGGGCCCTGTCGAACTGGCTCGTTGCAAAATCATATCCGCCGACCAGCGCCTTGACCTGTCCGTTTTCCGGATCCATGGCGACCAGGGCCCCCTGAAGCTGGGCCTGGGGTTTATGACGGTTGCGCTCGGCGATGGTTTTAAGCCCCTGCCTCACGCTCTCCTGAGCGATTTTCTGAAGCCGCAGGTTGAGCGTGGTATGAATGGAGAGCCCCCCCTGGTAGAGGACTTTTTTACCGAGACGCGATTCAAGCTCCTGTACGACCTCCTGGACAAAGTAAGGGGCGTTTTTGCTGATCGGCTGGTAGGCGCGGATGGGAACAGGTTCTTTTTCCGCTTTTTCGGCATCTGCAGAAGTGATAAATCCCTGTTCTGCCATCCGGGCGAGAACGAGGTTCCTTCTCTTTTCGGATTCTTCAGGATTGGACAGGGGGGAATATTTCCCGGGTGATTTTGGCAGGGCGGCCAGAAGTGCGGCCTCTGAGAGGGTGATGTCGGAGACGTCCTTGCCCAGATACCTCCGGGATGCGGCTGAAACCCCGTAACACCCTGTGCCCAGGTAAATCTGGTTGAGGTACAGGCCCAGTATCTGGTTCTTGGTATACCGTTTCTCGATCTGGAGAGTGACAATGGCCTCTTTTATCTTCCTCATGAGGGATTTTTCAGGAGAGAAGAAAAGAACCTTGCTCAGCTGCTGGGTGATGGTGCTCCCCCCCTCAACGATCCGGCCGGCGAAGAGGTTTCTGACCATGGCCCTGCTGACGCCTTTGAAATCGATCCCGTGGTGGGAATAAAAACGGGAGTCCTCTACCGCGATAATGGCCACCTTGAGATGATTCGGGATCCGGTCGAAGGGGACCACTTCCCGCCTTTCTATGAAGAGTTCATCAATGAGTGTGCCGTCATCGGCAAAGATACGTGAAACCTCACTGGGATGATATTCCTCGAGGCTCTGGACTTGCGGCAGATTCGTAAAATGGGAAATGATCCATCCCGACACCGCCCCGCCCAGAACGGCTAAGAGCAGAATCACAGTCATTGCCGAAGGTTTGTATTTCAGGTTGATTCTCCCATCAGTGGGTAAAAAGGGTTCAAGAACCATAGGGTTCCAGGGTTCAAGGGTTCAAGTGAACCCCGTTAGAGAGACGAACTCTCTAACGGGGTGAAATACTGATACCGGTAAACCGAGTACAAGAACGCAATCAAAACTCCAGAGAAAAACCTTTTGAACCCTTTGAACTATTTGAACCTTTATGTTTTCACCTTGAACTTAGTGGTTGTCTTTGAAGATCGGCAGGGTGAACCAGAAGAGGCTTCCCTTGCCCGGTTCGCTCTTAACCCCGGTTCTGCCTCCGTGGAGATCCACAAGGCTTCTGGTGATGGTCAGACCAAGTCCTGTCCCTTCATAACGTCTTGAGGGGCCTGAATCCAATTGATGGAAGGTGTCGAAGATTGCGGAGATCTTTTCCCCGGGGATGCCGATTCCGGTATCCTGTACGGAAACACGGACAAATCCCGGTGCATCTTCCGGGATGGAGCGCATGATCTCTCCCTGCCGGTCGGAGAGGGCGGCCTGGATCAGGACCTCACCCCGCTGAGTAAACTTGACGGCGTTATCAATGAGGTTCCTCAGGATCTGATCAAGCCGTAGAGGGTCGGCCTCTACAGCAGGGAGGCCGGCAGGAATATCCTGCCGCAGAGCAAGGCCTTTTTCCAGGGCCTTTTCCATCATATCGGAGACCACATCCGAGACGGCGCGTGAAATCTCAACAGGGCCGTGGTTCAAAGTGAATTTTCCTGATTCAAGCCTTGAGACGTCCAGGAGATCGTTGATCAGTTGGAGGAGATGCTGGGCGCTGTTAAAGATCAGCTGGACGTCCTTTTTCTGTTCAGCGGTGAGTTCCCCGTCCATGCCGGTCAGGAGGACGTCTGAAAAACCGATGACGGCGTTGAGAGGGGTCCGGAGTTCGTGGGACATCTTGCTGAGAAAATCGGCTTTGGTCCGCTGGCACTCCTGCAGACTCTGAATGATATCTGAAAGCCCCTGCGTCCTTTCTTCTATCCGATGTTCAAGCTGATCGGACAGTGCCTTGTATCGCTGTTCGGATTCACGAAGGCGTTCATGCTGTTGGTTATGAAGGATGAAATAGCGGCGTATCAGGACTACGCCGCAGAGCATCAGGATGGAGATGAGCAGGGCAATGGCCTCGGCGCCGATCCCCCTGAATAACTCGGTACCGGGTAAATGATAACTCAGGAGTGTGGTGATCCGCCGGACCCCCATGAGGAGCAGGGCGAGAGAGATCAGGATCCAGCCGGGTGCATGCCTGGAAAATCTGATCATACGGAAGGCCAGAAATGCCGTGACTAACTGAATGATTACGGAAACGATGATCAACAGGGAAATTTTTGTCATCACAACGGGCACCCAAGGTTTTCATGCAGTTTTCTCAATCCCTTATTTCCGGAATACCTCAAACCCTTTGAGATAGTCATCGTAGTCTATAGGCGCAATATATCTATCTTCGCCAATGCGCTATAATATTGTCAAGCATAAAGTTGAATTGGTGTAAAGTTGAATTGGGAAAATGACTCCGACCCCTTTTCTGCCTTTTCTGAAGATCCACGAAACCCTTGCCATGGTCCTGGCAGGGCATGGCAAGGGGCACCCTACAAGTGTTAGGCGCTCCTTTTCAGTACTTTGACTTTCTCCTCAAACTGCTTATCTATCTTGTCTTTCTGTACTTCAATATCATATTGTGTCTGGAGGTTAAGCCAAAACCTCTCGGATATGCTAAAGTATCTGGACAACCGGAGGGCGGTATCTGCTGAAATTGATCTCTTACCGTGGACTATCTCATTTATTCTGCGGGCTGGTACACTGATATCCTTAGCCAGACGGTATTGGCTTATGCCCATAGGCTTAAGGAATTCCTCGATTAAAATTTCTCCTGGATGGATCGGATCCAGCTTTTTCTTGCTCATGGTTCTCTCCCGATTTATAATTTTATGGACGTCCCCAAACCAAACCCTTTTTAGGCCACCCTTTGGATTTCTTTTCCCTCATACTCCGGAAACATGATGATGGCAGGATGGACATCAAAGGCTTTTGCGAGCTGCTCCACACGTTTTTTGCCGATCTCCACCTTGCCGTTTTCCAAGAGGCTGATATTGGTTGCGTTTATGCCGGAACGCCTGGCAAGTTCCGCCTGGGTCCAGCCTTTCAGTTCCCGGAGCATCCGGATGACCTCACCGGTAGTCAGTTTTGCATGAGGTTTTGCCGGTACAAATTCAGCACGCTTGCGGGCTTTCATACGTCCTCCTAATAGTTGTGCGGCGTTATTTCCAAAACAAGAACCGTGACTATTTCCCTCTTCACGGTATAGATGACCCTGTATTGCAGACTCAGACGCGAAGACCGCTGCCCCCCTCGCTTTCCTTTCAGCTTCTCGTCGTGGAACCCATGGAAGGCTCTCAACTTTTCCGGCCCATGCCTGAATACAATGTCCTTCCACAGCTCGTACTTCTTAACAACCGCAGGTGGAAGCCCGCGGCAGATTTTTGCAATCTCTCGATGCTCTTTGATTCGCCACATTACGGTTCATAATAACTTATTAAATGTGATAAGTCAAGTTTTCTGCTATTTGCTGTAATAATGGGCGCTGTGGGGCTGTTGAAAAAGTGTTTTTCTGGTCTCATGTCGTCATTCCCGCGTAGGCGGGAATCCAGGTCTTTCATAGCTTTACTGGATGCCAGCTCCCCGCTGAATGCATGCGGGGACAAGTTTCTCGGGCATGACAAACTTATTTACCATAAGAGACTTTTTCAACAGCAGAGGTTGAGCCCCTTGTCCTGGTTGCGGTGTGAATCTTGAGCGCGAGTCATGGGGGCCGCGAGTCATGGGGGCCACGCGCGAGTCATGGTAACAGTTTAGTCCTTTTCACCGACGTGCTGAAGAGATAACGAGTCGCTCCTC
>CAKKPE010000070.1 GCA_919901565.1 bacterium | reverse complement strand
AAACTTCGTACAATCGGTAACCGGACAGTAGTGATTCTTTATCTTTAATTTCTATGGGCGTTCGATATTTTTTATGAAGAAACCTGAAAATTATATCCCATCTCATCCTCGATTAACAACAGGCAAAACAATCAGATTTAATATGCAGAAAACGAAGAAATAAATGTCAGAAACGGGGAAATGAAGTCTTGGAAGAAAAAAATATGAGGATCAATTCTCCTGAAGGAGGAGCATCTTGGTTCGGTAAAGGGTTGTCTTTATGGAGCCTGGACTCTTGTGTGATTTTTTTGCGATCTCTTTAATGCTCAGCCCTTGGAAATGTTTTTCGAGAAAAATCTCCCGGCTTTCAGAGTCCAGTTTCTGAAGCTTGTTATTGCACGCCAGGAGAAATTCCTGGTACTCGGCATTTGTAAGGGGATTCGCACTCTCACAATAAAAGTTTTCTATATAGTTATCCTCCGAACCCTGGAGGTGGACGATTTCACGCTTCTTTGTCCGGAACCAGTTATGGACGGTATTTCTGGTAATGCCGTAAATCCAGCAAAGAAGCGATGATTTTCCTTCAAAATGTTCCAGGGATTCTATCATCGAGACAAAAACCTCCTGTGTGAGGTCCTCGGTGATTGAGTGATCCTGAAGTTGAAGAAAAATCGAGTTATAGACCTTCTGGAAATAGGTTTTGTAAAAGGAATCGAAGGCTTCCCTGTCACCGGATAAGATCTTTTGAACCAATTCGTTATCTTTATTTTGCATAAATTTCAACCTTCAAGTTTAAGTACTTAACTATATACAGCAATATATATGCCAAGCAAAGGTTCAACGATGGCATGAATTATCTAATATATTGATTTTATTCATGAATGAATTTTTTGATAATATTTGTCTTTTACCAGAGAGCCCCCCAAAAAAACGTGTAAAAGTGAAAAAACATTTATTTATAAATGGTTACAATGACGGTGTCGCTTTTTGGCGTTTATCGGGTAATGAACGGTCAGTATGTAAAACTTTTCCATTATTGTGTAAAACTTTTCTCTTTTTAGGAAAATTTTTTCTCTTCCCTTCTATTTCATGAATTCAGCCAGGAGGCGGTCCACCTCTACCTGGTTGATGGCATCTTTTCCCTGGCCCTGGATCAGGTTCAGCATCTCCTCTCCCCGCTTGATGCTTTCATCCTCGGGATCCTCTTCTTTGCGGAGCCGGATCCCGAAGTTGAAAAGGATAGAGATCAGCTTGTTTTCCACCTCTTCCTGGAGTTTGACAAGCTGTTGGAACTTTTGTCCGGTCAGGTTCTGTACCGAGAAGGATGCGGCCATTTTTGTCAGATCGGCGTTGTTCTCACTGCTGATCGTCTTCAGTTTATTGATATGGCTCAAGATCTCAACTTCGTGTTTCTTGAAATCCTCAAGGATATTTTTAATGAGGTTAAATTTTTCGTCCATAAGTTTCTGTCCATCCTGTACTTTCTCCATGAGGCCCGTCATGTTGCTGCTCTCTTCTTTTGTAGAGGCAAGGATTGCAGAGAACCCTCTGGAGTCCGCAGGAATTTCCATGCGGGTAATTTGGGCCAGGTCCTGCTTCATACTGTTCACCAGGCTTTGTTTGAGGCGCATGATCTCGTCGGAAATTTCTTTGACTTTGACGAGGAGTTCACGATACATCTTTTCATAGGAAACCTTTTGAGGGGTTTTATTCTTAAAAAAACCGATCAGATCTTTGGCATCGTAGAGAGGGAAGCGTTCATCGTTATACTGGATCTGCTGGGGGATCTGCGGCGGAAAATTCTGAGGCGGCAGTATCGTATACAATCCGTCCATCTGAATGGCCGTTTTTTTGCCGTTTACATTGCCAAGAACAATATAACGGGCGTTCTCTCTATCTTCCATAGGAATCTATCCCCCGATTTATAAACGCTTTTTTTTGGGGCTCCCTTTTTCCTTGAGGTTGCAGAAAACAGATAACAGATAAAGGAATCGATACCCAATATACACGCGACCATGGATTGTTGCAACCATAAATCTTAAAAAAGGCCAAGGCCTTGAAAAAATAATATAAAATTGACTTCATCCGTTTCCGCGTTTATGCTCGATTCATTCTTAGTGGCCCTATTCGTAAATGAGATATTTTGGATAATAAGGGATGTGGGCATGAGCCGTTCTTCCAAGAGATGGAACCAGGAACATCAGCACGATCTTTATGTAAAGAAGGCGCATAAGGAAAAATATCGATCCAGATCTGCCTATAAGCTCATTCAGATTCAGGAGAAATTCCAGGTTATGCGTCCCGGAGACTGGATCCTGGATCTGGGTTCCGCCCCCGGCGGGTGGAGTCAGGTGGCAGCCGGGATTTCGGGAGAGCGGGGCCGTGTGGTATCGGTTGACCTGGTGAAGATGGATCCTTTCCCTGGTGTACGGATCGTGCAGGGGGACATCATGGAAGATAGCGGCATTGAAAAAATTCGTTCGGAGCTTGAAGGGCGAAAGGCCGATCTCATTCTGTCCGACATGGCCTCGAATACCACGGGGATTGCCTCCGTCGATCATGACCGAAGCGTGCTCCTTGTGGATGCGGTACTTGAACTGGTTCCCCTGTTTTTGCGGCACGGAGGGGGGCTGATCTTCAAGGTATTCCAAGGCAAGGATTTCAAGACATTAAAAGAAAAGGCATTTTCCCTGTTTGAAAAGGGAAGGGTATTTAAGCCTGATGCATCCCGATCCAGGAGTGTTGAGGTCTATCTGATCGGGATGCAATACCGGGGCATTGGATTGTTCCCTGGATCTATGGTATAATTACAAAAAAACAATGGTTCTTTCGTAAGAAAATTGAACGGCTATAGAAATTAATTAAAGATAAAGAATCAAAAATCAAAATGACAAAGTAAAAATAAAAAATGAATACTAATGCAGGTTTTGGTATTGACTCTTTTATGAATCGAGTTTATTGACGTGCGATAGAAGGAGGATCTCCCGAGTCATTCGTTATCGGTTGCTTCGGCGTCCTGCCCGTTTGGGAGCTGATATCTTGAATTTAAGGCAGGCTTTTCAAGAGAGGCTGCACAATTTTTATATTTTGATTTGTCATTTTTATCTTTGATCTTTGATTTTTAAGGTGTGCAGGAAGTATTCTGATCTCCAATTTCTGTGTGGTTAAGCTTAAACATGAAATAGACAAAATAATCATGGAAGGGTGTTATGGACGGCTTGACCGTAACCAGAGAGATCTTGAAACAGTTGATCGAAAAGGCCCAGTCCGAAGGCGCCAGCCGCATCACCCGGATCGAGATCGAGGTCGGTGAGTTGAGCGGCCTGGATACCAAAGAGATCCAGACGCATTTTGAAAACTTGAGTCAGGATACCCTTGCGCAAGGGGCAAAACTATCCATTATTCCCATTCCCCTCAAGGTCCGGTGCCTCTCCTGCTCGACCGAGTACAATGCCGGCGGATTCAAGATGACCTGCAGCCATTGCGGAAGCATCTCGTCCGAACTCATCTCGGGTAATGAGCTCCGCGTCAAGGAGATGGAGGTCGGATAGGCATTCCGCTTGTAAGCGGCAACCCGCGATAGAGGTTGCGCTTTATCTCACAATCCATTAAACTGGCCAAATATCATTTTCATTCCGCTGGTTTTTCCAAAAAGTCATGGATCCGGGAGTCGCCGGACTGATCAGAAAGGAGGGGTTTATGCCGTGGAACCCAGGAAGTCCGGGAGGTGGGCCGTGGGGTGAAGGCCCCCTGCCGATTGAAGAAGTGGTCAAAAAATTCGAGGAATCATTCCGGTCGTTCAAGTCCTTGAAGCATAAGATCCCGGGGGCAGGGGCCATTATCATGGTGATTCTGGTCCTCTGGGGCTTGTCCGGGATCTTTATTGTCTCTCCTGATGAGATGGGGGTGGTTAAGCGGTTCGGAAGGATGGTCAGGACGGAGCAGCCCGGCCCGCACTGGCACATCCCCTTTCCCGTGGAATCGGTGCTCAATGCCAAGGTGACCAAGGTGCATCGCGTGGAGGTGGGATTTAGAACCGTCGACCCCGGTCCGCCGGCCCAGTACCGGGAGGTCCCCGCCGAGGCCCTGATGCTCACCGGAGACGCCAACATCATTGCACTGGAGTTTATTGTGCAGTACCGGATCAAGGACCCGGTCCAATATCTCTTTAACATCCGGGATCAGGAGAAGACCATCAAGGATGCGGCAGAGGCGGCCATCCGCGAGGTGGTCGGCAAGAATAAGATCGATGAAGTTCTGACCGAAGGAAAGTTCCAGATCCAGCAGGATACCATGACCCTGCTCCAGGGGATACTGGACCGGTACGAGGTCGGAATCATGGTGGACGCTGTTCAGCTGCAGGATGTCCTTCCTCCGGAGCCGGTGATCGCTGCCTTCAAGGATGTGGCCTCGGCCAAGGAGGACAAGGAAAAAATCGAGAACCAGTCCCTGGGTTACCGTAATGACCTCCTCCCCAAGGCCAAGGGTATGGCCGAGCAGATCGTCAACGAGGCGCAGGGCTACCGTGAGGCCAAGATCAATGAGGCCAAAGGCGATGCCAGCCGTTTCCTTCAGGTCCTCGCTGAGTACACTAAAGCCAAGGATATCACGAGGACCAGGATATACCTGGAGACCATCGAGGAGATCCTTCCCCGGATGGAGAAGGTTCTTCTTGACCAGAACGTATCGGAAAGAGTGCTTCCCTACCTCCCGCTCGAACGGCTGATGGAAAAAGCCGGTCAGGGAGAAACCAAACCATAAGCAAGGAGGAAGAGATGAACAAACTTTCTGCCGTGGCCGGCGCCCTGATCATGCTGGCCTTGTTGTCCCTCTCCCAGGTTCTCTTCACCGTGGATCAGACGGAATCGGTACTCCTGGTGCAACTGGGAAAGCCGGTCCGGGTAATCCATGAGCCCGGTCTTCATATCAAGGTCCCCTTTGTCCAGCAGGTCATTTTCTTTGACAACCGGGTTCTGGAATATGATGCGGCGGCCAAAGGGATCATTACCAGGGACAAGAAGAACCTGGTGATAGATAATTATGCCAAATGGAGGATCAAGGATCCGCTGAAATTTTACCAGACCATGCGAAATGAATCCGGGGCGCAGGCCCGTCTGGACGACATCATATACTCGAATCTCAGGGCAGAACTCGGAAAGTATGATCTTATCCAGATGGTTTCAGAGAGCCGCTCCCAGATCATGGAGGCGGTGACACTGGACACCAACCGCAAGGCCCTCTCTTACGGAATCGAGGTGGTGGATGTCCGCATCAAGAGAGCGGACCTCCCTCCGGAAAATGAAAAACATGTCTATGACCGGATGAAGGCGGAGCGGGAGCAGGAGGCCAAGAGGTACCGCTCCGAGGGGGAAGAGGCGGCCATGAAGATCAAGGCCGAGGCCGACAAGGAGAAGACCATCATTCTGGCTGAGGCAAACCGGAAATCCCAGGAACTCAAAGGTGAAGGGGATGCCGCAGCCACCAAGATTTATGCGGAGGCCTTTGAGAAGGACCCTGAATTTTTTGAGTTCATCCGGTCCATGGAGGCATATAAAAAATCACTGCCGGATAAGACCCTTCTGCTCATCGGCCCGGAGTCGGAATTTTTCAGGTTCTTAAAGAAGAGCCGGTGAACATTTCCTGGATAAGGTCAGGCCCCCCGGATTCACAGCCTGTCAGTGCTTATTTGCAGAGCGGTGAGGGAGGCATGCATCCGTACCTCAGGTATTTGTATTGAAAAACCTGAAAAAAGTTGCATTCATTGGAAGAATTGTTTAGAATTCCGGAAGCAATGACCCATCAGAAGGAGCCTTCTATGAAAGAAGCCGTTCACGATATGTATATCCGGGGGAAACTGCACTTCACCCATGGGGACTTTGAAGAGGCCCGGAAGTGTTTTGAGATGGTCCTTGAACAGGAACCCAATCTTGCCGAGGTCCACAACAAACTCGGGATGATCTACCATGCGGACGGCAAGTTCAGTAAGGCCTCCAGTGCCTTCCGGAAGGCTGTTGAAATCAACCCGAATTATACAGAGGCCGCATTGAACCTGGTGATTTCTCTCAATGAAAGCGGAAAGTTTGAAGAGGCTGAAGCGGTGTTCAAAAAGGCGGCCAGCGTGGTCCAGGCCTCTCCCTATTTCATTGATCCGTTTATCCAGGGGAAACTGGCCGGGATGCATGTGGAAACCGGGGATGCCTATAATGAGATCGGCTGGTTCAATGAAGCAAACCATGAATACAATATGGCGCTGAAGATGCGGCCTAATTCCATGGAAGTCCTCACCAAGATCGGGCTTGCGTACCGTGAAAAAGGGGATCTGAACAGTGCAGTCAAATATCTGCTTCAGGCAAAAACCGTGAACCCAGCCTATGCGCCGGTCCTGCTTCATCTCGGCCTGACCTATCACAAGCAGGGGAAAAAGGATCTGGCCATAGAAGAATGGCGTGCCGTGCAAAGGCTGGACCCGAACAACAGAGAGGCCGCCACCTTTCTCAGACTGGTCGAGGGCAGAGACAAAACTCAATAACCGATCAGATTCCCTATCGTGCTATACGGGATGCCGAGCCATCCGTCTGGAAAAAAACATACCATGCCCATCCTTGAGATCAAGAACCTCACAATTCATTTTCATACCGATGCCGGCGTGGTCCAGGCCGTCAATAGTCTCTGTGTCAGCCTGGAAAAAGGAGAAGTTCTCGGCATGGTGGGGGAGTCCGGGTGCGGTAAGAGTGTAACGGCCCTCTCGGTCCTGGGGCTTCTTCCCGTCCCGCCGGCAAGGGTGGTAAACGGGGAAATCCTCTTTGAAGGGCGAAACCTTCTTGCGCTCGATCCTGACGGGATGAGGAAGATCCGGGGGAACAGGATCTCCATGGTCTTCCAGGAGCCCATGACCTCTTTAAACCCGGTCTTTACGGTCGGGGACCAGATTGCAGAGGCCATCATGGTGCACCAGAACCTCAGGAAAAAGGAGGCCATGGATAAAACCGTGGAGCTTCTGAGATCAGTACAGATCCCTTCGGCTGAGCAGCGGGTCTCGGAATATCCTCACCAGCTTTCCGGAGGAATGCGGCAGCGCGTGATGATTGCCATGGCCCTGTCAAGCAACCCCTCCATTCTGATCGCAGACGAACCCACGACCGCCCTTGACGTGACCATACAGGCCCAGATCCTCGACCTCATGAACCGGATCCGGGAGGAGTCTGACATGTCCATCCTTCTCATTACACACGATCTCGGCGTCGTTGCGGAAATGGCCGACCGGACTGTGGTCATGTACGCGGGAGAGGTCGTGGAGCATGCCCGGACCGTGGACCTTTTCCAACGTCCCTGCCATCCCTATACCATCGGTCTGATGCAGTCTATTCCGCGACTCGGCGCCCACGGCGGGCGGGAGCGGCTCAAGGCCATCCCCGGTACGGTATCGGACCTCATCGAACTTGCCCCATGGTGCAAGTTCTCGGATCGATGCGTCCATGTCACCGGCGAATGCCGGCAGCGGAACCCTGAATTGGTGGAGATAGCACCCGGACATTTCGCCCGGTGCTTTAAGGATGTCGGGGTGGTCATGTCATGAAAATATCAGGGGTCAAGGATTACGCTTCGCGTGCACCGCTTTTCTCCATCATTGCCGTCTGCGACGGCTACTACACTGTGGTATCTTGGGGTCCAGGGGTCGAGTGAAGTGCTTTTCAAGAACCTGAGGGTCCGAGGGGTCAAGGGTTCAAGGGGTCGAGTGAAGTATTCAAAACATAAGGGGCCGAGGGTTCAAGGGTTATAGTGTTTTTCTCTGGAGATTGTGCTTGCCTTTAAGTATTTCACTTGAATCCTTGAACCCTGGAACCCTTGAACCCTGGATCTCTATAGGTTCTTGAATCCTCGAACCTTTTTTACCCACTATATGGGAGAAGAACCTTATTTTTGGAGTTCATCTTGTCGGCCATTCTTGAAGTCAGAGGACTGAAAAAATATTTTCCTATTAAAAAAGGGTTCATGAATTTGGGGCAGCAGATGGTTCGTGCCGTGGATGGCGTGGACCTGACGCTTGAGCAGGGAGAGACCTTGGGACTGGTGGGAGAATCCGGCTGCGGGAAGTCCACGGTCGGGAAGTGCATCCTCCGACTGGTCCAGCCCACGGATGGCGAGATCCTCTTCCGCAATGAGGATATCCTCAAGAAGAGCCGTTCGGAGATGCGGAAAATCCGGTCCGAGATGCAGATCATTTTTCAGGACCCTTTTGCATCCCTGAATCCCCGGATGACCGCAGGGGAGGCCGTGGAGGAGTCGATCCGGATCAACCTGAGGCAGCTTGATAAAAAGCAGAGGACGGAAAAGGTCATCTCCCTTCTCCGGGATGTCGGCCTCTCAGAAGATGACTACAGCAAATACCCCCATGAATTCAGCGGCGGCCAGAGGCAGCGCGTGGGGATTGCCCGGGCCCTTGCGGTCCATCCCCGGGTCATCATTGCCGATGAGCCGGTATCGGCCCTGGATGTATCGATCCGGGCGCAGGTCCTGAATCTCCTCGGGGACCTCAAGGATCACTATGGTTTAACCTATCTTTTTATTTCGCACGACCTGAGCGTGGTGGAGTATCTGTGTGACCGGGTGGCCGTGATGTATCTGGGCAAAATTATGGAGGTGGCCGACCGGAACGATCTGTACGAATCCCCGCTCCATCCGTATACCAAGGCGCTTTTTTCAGCGATTCCGGTCCCGGATCCGACCTTCCGGAGGAAAAAGGTCCTTCTGGCCGGAGAGATCCCGAGCGCCTCCAATCCCCCTCCGGGATGTTTGTTCCATACGAGGTGCCCTGAAAGATTTGAACCGTGTGACCATCTCCTTCCCCCGCTGATTCCCAGGGAGAACAACCGGTTTGTCCGGTGTTTTTTGTACGGCGGGGCGGGTCATTAAAGAACAGGTTTAAGCCGTTTAAGTCGTTCAAATCGTTTAAACAGAGTTCATGATTCCCATTTTTCATAGAGCGCGATTTTTCACAAGCGGGTTCCGGGGACGGATCCGGGCATCCAGCCGCGCGGCTCCTGGATATGGCGCAGCTCATGGACCTTTTATTTTTACTTGTCTATTTTGGGCAAATATGGCGTAATAGGGGTTAAAGATTTTTTTCGCTCTTCAAAATGTTTATGTTTCAGTAACTTAAAAATTTTGTGCCTTCGTGTCTTTGCGGCAAATGGGGTCATATTTTCCGGGTTTGGGATATGGACAAGCGTTCCGTATTTTTGGCGCTGAATGCATTGAAGGGGATGACCCCGCGCCTTTTCTGGAAGATCGTTCAGGATGTTGCGGACCCGGGCCGGATCTTCTCCATGTCCGAGGAGCGGTTGACGGGCATGGGCCTTACCCGGGAAATGGCAGGACATATTCTGCATGAACGTGATCCCAATCGTATTGCAGACCCGGAGGAACATCGGGTCCGTGACATGGGTGGGAAGATCCTGGTCCATGGTGACCCCGGGTACCCGCCGGCTCTCATGCAGATTGCTGATCCGCCTCCTGTTCTCTATTTTGCCGGAACGATCCTGAAGGAGGACAGGCTTGCATTTGCTATTGTGGGTTCACGCGCAGCCTCTACACAGGGGAGGCTGAACGCTGAAAAGATCGCCGGGAAACTGGCCGGCCTGGGGTTGACCATCGTCAGCGGACTGGCCATGGGGATTGACACCTGGGCACATCAGGGAGCCCTCATGGCCGGAGGGCGGACCATCGCGCTGCTGGGGTGCGGACTGGACCATACCTATCCGAAATATAACAGAGACCTCAGGGAGCGGATTGCGGAGCATGGAGCCCTGGTGAGCGAATTTCCTATGGGGACCCCTCCCCTTCCCATGAACTTTCCCCGGCGCAACCGGCTTATCAGCGGAATCTCCATGGGGACCCTGGTTGTGGAGGCCGCAATCAAGAGCGGCTCCCTGATTACGGCGAAATATGCCCTGGACCAGGGAAGAGACGTCTTTGCCATTCCGGGGAACATCCGGTCGCCGCTCAGTTCAGGAGTCAATGCCCTCATCAAGAAAGGGGCCAAGCTGGTCCAGGGGGTTGAGGATATTATTGAAGAATTCCCGGATGAGGTCAGGAAGTATCTAAAACTGAATGAAAAAAAGGTTGAAGAGCGGCCAGAGGGGCAGAACCGTGAAGAGAGCCGGATCATGAAACTGATCCACAATGAACCTGTGCATATCGACGAGCTGACCCGGGAGACCAGCATGGCGCCGGCCGCGATCTCCTCCCTGCTGATGAAATTGGAGATGCAGGGGTTGGTCAGGCAGCTTCCGGGCAAGCTTTTTATCAGACCGTAATGCAATGGAGGACGAATGGGAAAATCACTGGTGATCGTGGAATCACCTTCCAAGGCCAAGACCATTAACAAGTTTCTCGGCAAGGAATTCAAGGTGCTGGCATCCGTAGGACACGTGCGGGACCTTCCCAAGAAGGAACTCGGGGTGGACGTGGACCGGGGTTTCGAACCCAAGTATATTACCATTCGGGGCAAAGGAAAAGTCCTTGCCGAGATCAGGAGCGCAGCCCAGCGGGCCGATGCAATCTATCTGGCGCCTGACTTTGACCGTGAAGGAGAAGCCATTGCCTGGCACATTGCCGGCCTTTTGGAGAACAAGGGCAAAGAGATCTACCGGGTGGTCTTCAACGAAATCACCCAGAAGGCCATCACCGAGGCCTTCCGGAATCCCGGGCGGATCGACCAGAACCGGGTCGATGCACAACAGGCCCGGCGTATCCTCGACAGGATCGTGGGGTACAAAATCTCTCCGCTTCTCTGGGACAAGGTCAGGCGGGGCCTTTCCGCCGGCCGGGTCCAGTCCGTGGCCGTCCGCCTCGTCTGCGATCGCGAGGTGGAGATCCAGGCTTTCAAACCCCAAGAATACTGGTCTATTACGGCTGAACTTCAGGCCAAGGAACCGCCGGTCTTTGAGGCCAAGCTGCTGAAGATATCGGGAAAGAAGGCGGAAGTCCCGAACCAGGAGAAGGCCCAGGGGATCCTCGATAAGATCAAGGGCAAGGATTTCCGGGTCAGCGCTATTGAAAAGAAACAGAAAAAGAAAAACCCCGTGGCCCCCTATACCACCAGCAAACTCCAGATGGATGCATCAAGAAAGCTCGGGTTCTCCGCCAGGAAGACCATGATGATCGCACAGAAACTCTATGAAGGGCTTTCCGTGGGGAGCGAAGGGAGCGTCGGGCTGATCACCTACATGCGAACCGACTCCACGAGAGTGTCCGAGGATGCCCTGACTGAAGTGAGAGGACTGATTCAGGAGCGGTTTGGAAAAGAGTATCTGCCGAATGCGCCCAGGCAGTATGCCAAAGGCAAGGGCGCTCAGGACGCCCACGAGGCCATCCGTCCCACCTCTTCGTTACGGGACCCGGAATCCATTCGACAATATCTGGACCATGACGGGTTCCGTTTGTATCAACTGATCTGGAACCGGTTTGTGGCCAGCCAGATGAATCCGGCTATCATGGACACCATCTCCGTGGATATCCAGGTCAATGAGTTCACATTCCGTGCCACGGGGAGCGCCATCCGGTTCAAAGGGTTTATGACACTCTATATGGAAGAGACCGAGACCGAAGGCGGGTCAGAGGAAGGGGACAAGTTTCTTCCCCCTCTGCAGGAAGGGGAACTCCTTCAACTCAGCCAGATCGTTCCCGGACAGCACTTCACGCAGCCGCCCCCCCGGTATACCGAGGCCACCCTGGTCAAGGACCTGGAAGAAAAGGGGATCGGGCGCCCCAGCACCTACGCGGCCATCCTCTCCACCATTCAGGACCGGGCCTACACGGAAATACGGGAGAAGCGTTTCCACCCGACTCCGCTGGGGGTCCTGGTGAACCGTTTGCTGGTCGAAAACTTTCCGGACATTCTGAACGTGGAATTTACGGCGAAAATGGAAGGGGAACTGGACCGGGTCGAGGAGGGGACGTCGAACTGGAAGGAGCTCCTGCAGATTTTTTATGACAAGTTTGCCAAAGACCTGGAAACGGCCCGGGTGAATATGCGGGACGTCAAGAAGGAACTTGAGGATACGGATATCATCTGTGAAAAATGCGGCAAGAAGATGGTCATCAAGTGGGGCTATAACGGAGAGTTCATTGCCTGCTCTGCCTTTCCGGAATGCAAGAACACCAAGGATTTCCTGCGGGACGAGAGCGGCCAGATCCAGATCATGCAGGTGGAAAAGGCCGATGAGAAATGCCCCGAGTGCAAGGCCGAGATGGTCGTCAAGCAGGGGAAGTTTGGAAGGTTTCTGGCCTGCACCCGATATCCGGAATGCAAGACCACGCGCAGGCTTGTCCAGGGTGAGAACGGCAAGATGACGACCGCTCCCGAAGAGAAGACCGATGAAATCTGTGACAAGTGCGGCAAGCCCATGGCCGTCAAACACGGACGGTACGGGAAGTTCATCGGATGCAGCGCCTATCCGCAATGCAAGAATATCAAGCCGCTCAGCATCGGCGTGTCGTGCCCCGCTGAGGGGTGCGGCGGGTTTGTGGTTCAGAAGATATTCAAGGGAAGGACCTTTTACGGATGCAGCCGCTATCCCGATTGCCGGTTCAACAGCAAGCAGAGGCCCATGAATGAACCGTGCCCTGCCTGCGGCAGCCCGTATCTCATCGAACGTTTCCGCAAGGAGGGGGAGACATACCACAAGGATATCGGCTGTCCGAACAAAAACTGTGAATACGCCCGTGAGATTGAAGAGGCCGCGCCGAAAGATTAAGAAAGGTTCAAACCGTTTAAATTGTTTAAGCCGTTTAAACCGTTTGAACTGCTTGAACCATTTGCAATCACTCCGGTTTGCTCGCGCCGGTGGAGGTGTGGTAATGAGCATAAAAATTGATATTCCGAAAGCGGAAATCCAAGAGTTTTGCCGTCGCAACCAAATCCGCCGTTTGGCCGTGTTCGGGTCGGTTCTGCGCGATGATTTCACGCCCGAAAGCGATGTGGACGTGCTGGTGGAATTTGAGCCGGGCGCGCGAGTGGGGTTGATTGCATTGGCGGGTATGGAAATCGAATTGAGTCAACTGCTGGGCCACAAGGCGGAAATGCACACGGCCAAGGGCCTGAACCCGCATTTCCGGGATGAGGTGTTGGGCCTGGCGGAGGTGCAGTATGAGCAAGGGTGACGACTCGCTCAGTCTGAAAGATATGCTCAGTTTGTTCACGGGTATGATGTAATAGACTTTGATTTGCTGTGGGACACGGTGACGGACGACCTGCCTCCACTGATCGCTGCGTTGCAAGAGATCGTGAGGGAAAAGGAATAAAACCGATGGCGGGGAACAAACAGGAAGGAACAAATAGGGGCCATTTAAATAACGGTCGCTGTCCCCCTTTATTTCCCCTTCATATAATCAATAGCCCCAAAGGAATTATGACACAACGGGATCGAAGGAAATGACGATACAAGACCTTATAAAGACATATCACGCCAATAGAGCAAATAACCTGAAAGCTACGTACAACGAGACGCAACTCAGGGCAGATTTCCTTGATCCTTTATTTGAGCTATTAGGTTGGGATATAAAAAACATTTCAGGCAAGCCGACAAACGAAAGAGAAGTATTGTTGGAAGAAGCTTTAAAGGCAAACGCTTCCGAAAACTCAAAAAAACCGGACTACACATTCAGGCTTTTTTCAGAACGGAAATTCTTCCTTGAAGCGAAAAAACCAAGTGTTTCCATTGAATCCAATATTGACAATGCCAAACAAGTAAGGCGATATGGATTTACCGCAAAACTAAAAATATCGGTACTCTCCAATTTTGAATACCTGCTAATTTATGATTGTTCGGTAAAAGTTGAAAAAGACGATAGCCACAACAAAGCACTGATTAAAAAATACCATTACACCGAATACGTTGACAAGTTTCAAGAACTTAAGAGCCTACTCGGAAGGGAATCAGTTTACACAGGGGCATTTGATGGAGAATGGAAAAATATTGAGGAAAAACTCAGCCTTTTCAGCATTGATAATCTTTTCCTGAATCAAATTAACGAATGGCGAAAACAACTTGGAACAGAGATTTATAAACACGAGCCAAAAATCTCAGAGCAGTTACTCAATGATTATGTTCAGAGTTACATTAATCGAATTATCTTTATTCGCGTATGTGAGGACAGGGATTTGGAAACATATCAAACCCTGCTTCAATTTGCAGACAAACAAGACTTCAAAGCACTCTTAAAGAAGTTTGACCAGGCAGATAAAAAATACAACTCAGGTCTCTTTGACCAGTTTCTCTCCGAAAAGATAATCGGTAATATTAGTTCCGTTTTCTGGACAATAATTAAACAGCTTTACTATCCTGAAAGCCCCTATTCCTTTACTGTATTCTCGTCCGACATTTTGGGAAGCATTTATGAAATTTTCCTTTCAGAAAAGATTGCTATCAAAAACAGAAATATTGAATTGGTCAGAAAACCTGAAAACATTGACCGAGATATTATTACCACCCCGAACTATATTATCAAATCCATTCTGAACCAGACCGTAGTCCCATTTTGCGAAGGAAAGACCGATAAAGAAATCCTAAGTTCAAAAATGGCGGATATTGCGGCGGTGTGCTAAAGTTAGTTGAAATTTAAAGTAGCGGCTCCTAAAATGGTTGT
>CAKKPE010000069.1 GCA_919901565.1 bacterium | reverse complement strand
AACCCAATGCGGTTCTTCATAAACTATGCTGCATTATATAAGGCGTTATGTATAACAACCTCCCGGAGAGGCCAGACCGATTTTCGTAACAGGATCATCTCTTTTCTCAGACCATGGATCGCGTGCATGGTCTCTGTCCTGGGAGCGCTCACCAGCACTTCTTCAATGTCCTCGATCCACTCGCCGACATGCTCCAGGATCGAGAAGTAGCTGTCTACCACGGCATCGATCAGGGAGTAAACCAGATAGTCGGCTCCCATCTTCCGGATTTTCGTGCTCTCTTTCCGGATCCTTTCCCGGACAGGGTTGAAGACGTCCCTTTCCTTCTCTTCCTGAAAGGAAATCACGAAGTCCCGGCCGAGGACCAGACTGACCTGTTCGGTTTCGATTCCATGGGTTTTATCGTCCCAAAAAAGCATTTTCATGACCACAAATAAATATTCAGGAAAATCCTCGAGCTTCGGCCGCTGTTCCGTATTCACGATGTCCTCGAGGGTCAGTGCATGCAGGTTGAAATGCTTGCCGATTTTTTCTATGATCTCCAGATCATGAACACCGTCTATGTTGATCCATGTGACCGTTGGCCCGTCCTTGAAGGGTAGGCATTCCTCAATCGTTTGCACCTCCTTTTCCTGCAGCCGGGATTCGTTGTAGTCGATGATGGAGATCTTCGCCTGAAAGGTTTTCTCCTTTCCGATGTGAACAAGCGTCCCCGGTGCAAGTCCGGCCTTCTTCGACCTCCTTCTCGTCCGTTTAGGCATGCTCATTCTCCTTCAGATGAGTCGTTCGGAAGGTGATCTCACCAAGGCTGCGAGGTGAGGAATTGATCTGATCTGCGACAGAGGATGCAGGGGAACCCATGCGAAGGTACATAGTGCCGATCCGCGATGGTTGATAAGTAAATTCAATCATCCTTGCTGTGCCTGTATTTGATGACGCGGACTTTTTCCATGGTGATCAGCCCTTCTTTTACTGTTTCATCAAGGAAGGGAAGCAGCCTGTTTATGTTTTCTTCCGTGTCCACGATCTCGATGACGACCGGCAGGTCTTCGGATAGTCTCAGGATCTTTGCAGAATGGATGCGGCTGTTCGCGCCGAACCCCATGATTCCGCGAAGGACCGTGGTCCCGGCCAGATTCAATTCCCTGGCCTTGAGCAGGATGGCTTCATAGAGGGCCCTGTCGTCATATTTGTCTGATTCGCCGATCAGGATCCTTAACAGTACACCTTGTTCAGGCAGTTTCATGGCCGAGACCCCTATCTGAGAAGGTTCATCAGGGCTTTGGACATGGCAAGACCGGTAAATACCAGCGCGATGCCCAGAACATTGCTTGCGAGGATATTGATCAATGCAAGTCTCGCCTCTCCCTCCCGGAAGAGGTTGAGACTCTCCAGCGTGAACGTCGAGAAGGTGGTAAACCCGCCGAGAATGCCGATGAATATGAACGTCCTGACCTCCGGAGAGATATTCTGTATTTCGAACAGCCCCCAGAGGAACCCTATAAGGAGAGATCCGATGAGGTTTACCGTGAGCGTGCCCCATGGGAAAACGCCAACCAGCAGGTTATACGTGTAACCGGATACGGCATAACGGAGCAGGGTGCCGATGGCCCCTCCTGCGGCGAGTGTCAGGTATTTCATCATCCATCACCGGTATTGATTATGGCCGCTGTACGAATCGTATTTCCCTTCGAGGTCATCCGCGCTTGTATCCGAATTTCCGAAGAAGGTCCAGGCGGGAGGCCTTGTCTTTCTCCTGCTCGACCCCTTTGGGCGGTGAACCGTCAATGACCCCCATGATACCTCTGCCATGGCCGGTCTCCGCTATCACCGCCTCCACGGGATTGGCCGTCGCGCAGAAAATCGTGCAGACCTCGGGGCAGTTCTTCACGGCGTTCAGGACATTGATGGGGAAGGCATCCTTCATGACGATGATGAAGGTATGTCCCGCTGCGATCTTCTGCATGTTGCCGACGGCGGTCTCGATCAGTTCCGGGTTGTTTCCGTCGCTCCGGATCAGGCAGGGACCCGAGGCCTCGCAGAAGGCCATACCGAAACGGCAGGAAGGGACCTGTCCCACCATGACTTCGTAGAGGTCCTCCACGGTCTTGATGAAGTGCGTCTGCACCAGGATGATGTTGCAGTCCTTTGGAATGTCGAGTTTCACGGTTGAGAGATCCATATGCATCTCCTTTTACGCCATCAGAGAAGACATCCGTTTATGTTGATATAATGTAGCAGTCCGGCTTTGATTTTGCAAGACACAATTCATGCCTGTAAGATTAAATGTTCGGCCGGGGAATGATGATTTTTTCCTTGACAAATTGAATTAAAATTCATAACTTGAATATCGGTTCATTTTTATGCGGGTCGTCAATCAGTGGTCAGGCTGGATTTATGGGAAACACAAGGCGTCCGAGAAAAGAGCGTGAATACCAGCAGCGCCGGTCGGATATTCTCAGAACGGCCCTGACGCTCTTTTCCGAAAAGGGGTTTCACGGCACCTCCATGCAGGAGATCGCTGAGAAATCAGAATTCGCCGTGGGAACCCTCTATAATTTCTTTGCAAATAAGGACGAGATCTACCAGACACTGATTACGGAGACGGCGGGCAGGTTTCATTCCAGCCTCATGAAGGCGCTTCAGGCCCGCACCGGAGAACTGAACAGGCTCAAGGCCTGCGTTGAGGCCAAGATCCGTGTGTTTCTGGAAAATCTGGATTATGTCCGGATCTACTTCGCCGAGACCCAGGGTGCCACCTTTCATATCAAGACCGGGCTGGATACAGAGATCAGGACTCGTTATGAGGATTATCTCCAGAAATTGGCCGGCGTCCTTCAAAGCGGTATCAGAAGAAAGATCTTTCGGGGACAGAATCCCTATCTTCTTGCCCTGGCATTCGACAGTATCTCCACGGCCTTCCTCGTGGAGCATATGGAAAACCCGGACAGGCATCCCTTTGATGCATACACAGTCATGGATATATTCTTAAACGGCGTTTCAGCAGTGAAGGGGAATAAAACATGAAAAAATGGATATGGCTTTTTGTATTGATACTGATCAGACTCCATCTTCCTCCGGCACTCTTCGGGGCCGAAGAAGGGGTGAATCCGGAAGCGAAAGAGGAGGCAGGGGCGGCGTCGGCACCCATTCCTCACCTGACCCTTGAGGAGGCGGTCCAGATCGCGCTGGAGAAAAACAGCGAGATCAGGATGGCCGAAAGCTCCGTGGCCACGGCCCAGGCCCGTGCCCGGAGCGCCTCGGCCGATCTTCTGGCAAAATTCGAGACCGGCTACAGCATGACCCGCCTCTCCGATGACCCGGAGGTGATCTTCGGAGGCCAACAGGCATTTATTATGGGGAGCAAACCCAATTACCAATGGACCATCGGATTTGTACAGCCGGTCTTCACCGGTTTTGCCCTGACCACCGCTCACGAGCTCGCCAAACTTGGAGTCGATACGGCCAAACTGGAAAAAGAGGAGGTCAGAGAAGAGATCATCCTCAGAACCAAGGAGGCCTATTTCCAGCATCTTCTGGCCGGCCGTTTCCGCAGTGTGGCGGAAGATGCGGTGAAAAGGCTCAGGGGCCACCTCAAGGACGCCCAGGCCATGTATGATGCAGGGATGATCCCCAGGAATGATCTCTTGAAATCCCAGGTTCAGCTTGCCGATGCGGAGCAGGAACTGGTCAGGGCAGGCAACCGGGAGGAACTCACCCGGTCCAATCTGAATCTCCTGCTCAAGCGGGGAATCAATGATGATCTCCTTCTAAAAGATATCCTATCCTGGACGCCCTATGAGCCTTCCCTGGAGGAATCCCTGCGTCAGGGCCTTGAGCAAAGGCCCGAGGTCCGCGTCATGGATGTGACCGTGGAACAGGCCGGCCAATCCATCCGTCTGGCCAGAAGCCATTACTATCCGAATATCCTCCTAATCGGCCAGCATTACCGGCAGGGGGACACGGCAACCGTGAACGGGAACGGTTTCACCAATACCAAGAACTCTTCGATCGGTCTTGAGGCCAAGTGGACCTTCTTCGAGTGGGGGAAAACCGGGGACGATGTGGCGCAGACCCTCTATGAAAAGGAGAAAGCCGAGGAGGCACGAAACCGGCTGAGAGACAGGGTAGCAATCGAGATCAAGCAGGCGTACCTGGATCTTCAGACGGCGGTAAAAAACATTGATACCGCCAAGGGAGCCGTGGAACAGGCCAAGGAAAATTACAGGATCACCGACCTGCAGTACAAGGAGCAGATGACCACGTCCACGGAAGTCCTGGACGCTGCGACCCTCCTGTCGCAGGCCGAGGCGCATTACTACGGCGCCCTGTACGGATACAACGTGGCCACGGCCTCTTTGATGCGGGCCATGGGCACAGGCAGGCAATAGATAACAATCAAGTCATGGAATTCCGGGATGGAGAATCCCGGCGTCCTTGCATGATGGAAGGGACCCATAAGATGACAGATCAAACCGCAGAAGAAAAAGGAGCAGAGGCCGGAGAAAAACCGGCCATGACCATCGGCAAAAAGGCATTCCTTGTTCTTTTTCTGATCGTCCTGATTGTCTTTGCCGTGATCGCCGTGAAATGGTTCCATTACCGTTTCACCCATGCCATCACGGACAACGCCTTCGTGGAATCGGACCTGATCAATGTGGCCCCTCTGGTCTCCGGTTATATCAATAAGATCCATGTGCAGGAGGGCGACCAGATTGAAAAAGGGAAGCTCCTCGTGGAGATCAATGCAACAGATTACCGGAACCAGGCCGCCCTTCAGGAGGCCAATGTCAGGGCGGCAGAAAGCAACCTGAACAGAAGCCTTGCCGCCTTGGAGAACCTTCGTGTGGCCTCGAGAGAGCAGATCCGCAGGGCCGAAAGCCAGTTGACCGCCGCACGGGCCGATGCGGATCAGGTTCAGAAGGACTATGACCGGATCCATGGTCTGTTGCAATCCGGGGCCGTTTCAAAAAGCCGGTATGATGTCATGGAGGCGGCACGGATCGGCGTCCGCTCCAAAGTTGCGGCCGCGGAGGCGGACCTCCGGCAGGCCAGGGCAAGCAGCTATCAGGTCAAGGAGGCCGAGAGTGCCGTGGAGGCCATGCGCTCCGCGCTCAAGGCCGCAGAGGAGGGGTTGAACGTGGCCCGGACCAGCCTGGGATACACGAGGATAGAAAGCCCGGTGCAGGGCGTGGTAGCCAAGAAATTCATGAACCAGGGAGACTTCATCAGCGCAGGTTATCCGGTTTTGTCTGTCTATGACAAAGGGAGTGTCTATGTCACGGCCAACCTGGAAGAGACCAAGACCGAGGGAGTCAAGGCGGGCCATAACGTGGACCTGAATGTGGACACCTACGGCGGCAAGACCTTTCACGGCAAGGTGATCCTGGTCGGAGAGGCGGCCGGGGCCAAGTTTGCCCTGATCCCCAGGGACAACTCCGCAGGTGAGTTCACCAAGGTGGTCCAGCGGATCCCGATCAAGATCTCGGTTGAGGAAAAGGACAAGGGCCTGCTTAAGCCCGGGATGTCCGTCACCGTGGGTATTGAATTAAATGATGGCAGGAAAAAAGCGGCTGAAGCCAAAGAGTAACAGACCATGACCACTTCACACAGGATCGGAAACGAGCCCTATTACTTGGGGATCAAATACAAGTGGTATGCCGCGGTCATCGTCATGATCGGGACCTTCATGACCCTGCTCGACACCACGATTGTGGACATCACCCTCCCCAAGATGATGGCCTCCCTGAATGCCGACACCCACGGGATACAGTGGGTGGTGATTGCCTACATGATCGGCTCCGCGATCTCCATGACAGCGGTCGGATGGATCGGCGCGAAGATCGGACACCGTGAGACCTATATCTACGGCATGGTGATCTTTACGGTCATGAGCATGCTCTGCGGCCAGGCCGCGAACCTCGAGATCATGACCCTGGGAAGATTTATTCAGGGACTGGGGGAAGGGTTGGTCGTGCCCGTGGCCATGACCATTCTCTACGAGGTCTTTCCCGAAGACGAGCAAGGGATCGCCATGGGGATCTTCGGCCTGGGGGCATCCGCAGCTCCGGCCCTGGGACCGGTCCTCGGCGGGCTCCTGACCGAGCATTTAAACTGGCGCTGGATCTTCTATGTGAATATCCCCGTCTCCGTGATCGGCCTCTTCGCTTCAATCCTCCTTCTGAAAAAGAGCCAGCCCGACGAAGAGCGGGCGGGCCGTTTCAATCTGGGAAGTTTTCTCCTCATGTCCGTGAGCTTTTGTTCCTTATTGATTTTTCTCTCCAAGGGGCAGGAGTGGGGATGGACACACTCGGACCGGGTCGTGTTTCTCATGGTCCTCTGGGTGGTTTCCTTTGCACTCTATCTCTACCGGGAATGGAAGTCTGATTATTCCCTGCTTCACCTCCACCTCTTCCAGAACCCGGTATTCGCCCTCGCCGTGGTCGGGATGTTCATCTTCTCCATGACCATCTACGGCGGCTACTTCCTGATCCCCCTCTACCTGGAGCGGCTCCTCGGCTACACGACCCTGAACGCCGGGATCATTATGCTCCCCGGTTCCATTGCGACCTCGATCGGCGTGGTCGTGGGAGGGGCGCTGAGCGACAAGTTCAATGCCAAGATGATCGCCCTTTATTCGGCCATAGGCTTTGCACTGGCCACCTTTGCCCTCTCCCACTTCAGTCTGAACACGGAAAAATCCACGATCATCCTCCTTTACATCTTCTGGGGAGGCACCTTCGGCCCCCTGTTCCCATCCCTGACCGTGCTCGCTCTGAATGTCATCCCCATCAAGGATGTGAACATGGGATCAGCCATCCAGAATATCTCCCGCCTGGTGGCCGGATCCGTGGGGACCTCCATCTCGGTGACGATCCTGTCTCGAAGGACCGACCTTTTTATCGACCGGATCTCCGAGCAGATCCATTACGGGAACAAAACCGCCTTCGGGGCCTTCCAGCAGTTGCAGCATTACTTGATGACGCAGGGCGCCCAGCCCGAGACCGCGCGCAAACAAGCCGCCGCCTTTTTTGAGATGCTGATCCGCCGAACGGCCTCTTCTTATGCCTTCCAGAGCACTTTCATCTGGCTGGGCATCATCGGGCTTCTCTGCGTAGTGACCGTCTTCTTCATCAAATACAAGAAGATACAAGGAGTCAAGGTAGCGGTGCATTGATCTGTCTTTACCCCCTTTCCTCCATCCCCATTTCTTCGTATAATCCCAGCATTCCGGCAGACTGGGCCGAATTCTGCATGATGATCTAGGCTGGCGAATTTGCTGTCAGGTCATAGCTGAGATCTGCCCGCCCCGTTAGAGACCACAGGTTCTCTAAGTGGTCCTGTTCGTAAATATAGTGACGTACCGAGAGTGCCGTAGGACGGTCCCATCAAGGCGCGCGACTGAGGCGTACCCCTCTGGTACACCGTAAGGAGCGGAACGCCGAGGAGACCGCCCTACGGCACTCGAATACCACCGTATTAATGAGGCGTCTCTTAGCAGGTGTCAAATAATAAGCTTTACAACTGACATGGGTTCATATATGCTTC
>CAKKPE010000068.1 GCA_919901565.1 bacterium | reverse complement strand
TTTGAGCGGTTCACACGGTTTCAAACCCCCGGCTTTGCCGGGGGTAAAGTGATTTCCCCCTCTCTCGTAAAATTAATAGTGACATTGTACATCAATTGTTTCCTTCCTTGGTCTAACGGCCTTAATCAGGTGCGCCGTTTTTTGGCGTCACCTGAATTAATTGGTTGGGCAGTTCTTTATACAAGGTTTTATTCCAACTCCGGGTTTTATTCCAACTCCGGCTTTTTGATATGAAAAAGGCTTGGTAAACGCTCTACAACCAGTTTTTCTAAGCTTTCATTCTTTTCGATGTCGACCAAGAATTTATCAACAGCGTCGTAAAAATCCCTTACGAAGAGATCTATCCCTAAAAGAACTAGGTCAGGATGTTTTGCTGGTTCATAGAAATGTTTCAGGCTGTTTATTTTGTATACAATCTTTTTGCATTGGTTTTTTCTACTCAAGTCAGACTCAGCGCCATAAGTATGAACGATGCCACATCTAGCCCCATACAAGTCTTCTTTATTATATTGATATGGCTGTTCAGGTCCCGTTTTCATATATTTTTCAACCCAATTTTCGAAATCAGACCTTCCAACTTTTTGTTTTCCCGCTGGCATGGATAAAAAAGCCATTGCATCCATGGCACAATAAGTCAGAAGAACGGCACCCGTTGGTGCATTATTCTTTAAACACACACAAATATCATTGCCGATGCAATCAGCTATAACTTCCTTGAACAAATCCATTAATTCCTCATCACCAGAGAACAGACAATTAGAATATTGATGATCCTATTTTTGGAGCCCAACATGCCTTGGGATTACTTGCCAGAGGCGTGTCAACCCCTTTGTATTCAATTGTTTACTCACCAATCCTAATCATGAGCCTAATCATGAGGGTCAAAAGCCTAATCATGAGGGTCAAATCTTAGCCTAATCATGAGGGTCAAATCTTTTATCTTGACAAGACTCCCTCAAAAAACTGAACCTGATTCTTCGCCTTAGGTTCTCCATGAATCTCTGTCGTGGTCACTAAGTCCTTTGTCAATAATAAAGAAACGATCCCATCAGCCCCCCCCTCAGCCCTCCTCTTGCCATCCATGGCTCCCGCGATGCTCATGTCTTGTTTCCTGCTCTTCTATCTGAATTCTGAAAATGCCCCCCACGGGTTACTTCGACAGTGCATGCGTAACCAGCGGCCTAATCTTCATATGGCCCAAGGAACGCTCGACGTTGAAATGAATGAGGTGCGTTGAGGACTCCGCAATCCAGACTTCCGTTTCACAAGAAATATCATCGAGGTATTTCATCATGGTTCGTCGATCAAGAAAGGCCGTCACATATACTGGGGCAGCCCTTGATCCAGCAAACAGATCCTTCAATTCCTGTATTCGCTTCGGGTCTACGGGTCCGTGACTGGTGACTTCTTCAATCAATACAAGTCAGTTCTTATTCACATGGCCATAAGCCTTTTCTTTTATCAAACTATCTGAGGTACTTTTTCATGGTGTGTACAAAAGTAGCTGCATCCTCAAGACGTTTCTTAACCCTTTCCTTTTCCGGGGAAAAGATTACGTCATAGTCGGCCAGATATCGGTCGTCTTGCTCTTCTGCCAAGATTGTGGCATATCGTGGGTCGAGTTTCCCCGTCTTAATGAGATGTTGACCGAAAAGTCTACGTACTGCTTTATGGGATTTAACATGAATACCTTCTGCAAGAAGGACGGCCCTGGCGGCGTGCAAAATCGCATAATAGGTGCGTGACAAAGCATCTTCAAGGAGGTCGTCTTCAAAGAGGAGATGTGCAGCACGAAGCGATTTTTCTGCCCTTCGCAACTCTGCTTTGATTTCATCACGATGAGGAAGAGTAGTCATACCACAATTCCCTCTTGTTCCACCTCCTTAAAAAATTGTGACTGAACTTTCTTAAGTTTTTCGATATGCTTCCGGCTCATAATTTGAATGGACAGGACAATCCCGTACTTCAGTTCGAGGGCATATCCTAAATCGCGAATACGATCACCCAGCTTCCAATCTTCTGAATGAATAACAACCAGCAGATCCAGATCAGATTCCTTGGTCGCATCCCCCCTGGCTTTGGAACCAAAGACAGTAACACTGGCCAGTTCGCCCGGAAACGTCTCCTCAATCTTTTTCTTGAATTCCTCGATAATCCGTTTCTCTTTGGCACTCAGTTTCATATTTATTCCCTCTTCTTTCGGCCAGCTTGTGGATGTTTTTCCGATCCGGAACTGTACCCGCGATTAAATTATTCGTTTTTTAATACCTCTTTTCAGCGCATCAAGTCAACTGCAATATTATTCCTTGGTTCTTCTGGAAGTTAATGCCGCTCTGAGCTCTTTGGTACGGTAAGTTCTCCCGCTATCGGCATCCGTTATTCCTCTGCCGACAGAATCAAGAAAAGATTTATTATATACCAATTCATCGTAGTCATTTGGTGACAATAGAACCCCGGCCGGTTTACCATTCTGTGTAATAATCAAGGGATGACCCGTATTCCGGAGACTTTTAAACCACTTAGAGAGGCTTGTCTTAAATTCGGCAATAGGGACAATATCATTTGTGATTGAAATGGGTTTCATGTGATAGCTCCTTATTTAGATCCATCTACTTCTTGATATAAGCATTGAGACCAATGATAACGGGTTTGCCGTCTATCATGACGTCAGTTGCTTTGTTGCCTCTGGTGCTGGCCACGACGAGTGTTTTTCCTGATGCACTGGGCGTAGGTGTTTCGAGATCTGCTGTGATGATGAGTTTGTTGCCTTCGATTTTTGCGGTGACAGCCATGATTTATCCTCCAGGGTTTCTAAAATGGTTCCTTAATATAGCATCCGAATTGCGCCTATGTCCTTTAATACCTCTTTCCATGGCATCAAGTCAACCGCAATTTATTCTGGGTGGGTTGGCTTCTTTTAGAGGAGGGCCTTCATGAATACAACTTTATCGTCGGTGTCTGAATAATATTGGGGTATGCGCGCCGCTTCAAGGTAGCAGTGTTTCCTGTAAAATTCCCTTGTGGCCTTGTAGACATCCCTGGATGATGTTTCCACAACGACATAGGTACCGCCAAGTTCAGCAATATGTTTTTCCACACGGCCGAGCAGCATCCCGCCGATCCCCCGGCCCTGCATCTCTTTTCCGACAGCGATCCAGTAGAGGTCGAACCTTCTGTCCGTGACCGTGATGGGCCCGTAGCAGGCATAGCCGGCCGGCGTGCCGACAACGTCTGCGAAGACGAAGAGGTAATCGCTCTTTGCGCCCTTTTGCAGACGGTCGTCCAGCAGTTCCATGGCCACATCCAGCTCGTAAGGATGAAAGATGCCTGTGGAAAGGAGGATCTGCTGCAGAGATTTCCTGTCTTCCGGCAGCGCCTCATTCCTGAACGTGACCGGGGGTAAGTTGTTTGTGTGTTTGCTTGAGGGACTCACCATGGATAACTGCCTTTGGATACTATTACTTTTAAATTCTAAATCCTATTTCTTACGAAAAAACACTATTCTTTCCGGACCGCTACTTCGATTATCTCTTTTATCACATCCTGGATTTTGTAGCCTCGCTCTTTTGCGGACATGATAAACCCCGAGTTAGAGGCAATGCACGGATTGGCATTCGCTTCGATCACATAGACCTTCCCATCCGGGCTCAATCGGATATCCACGCGTGCGTATCCCCTCAGGTTGAACACATGCCAGCACTTCAATGCCGTCTCTTTGATGGCTTCAATGGGAGCGTTCTCAGGATTGAACGTCCTCACCGTATGCTGATATTCAAATGAGCTTTTGTCCCACTTCGCATGGTAGTTGACGATCCTCGGTTTTCCTTCGGGCCAGCTTTCAAAGACCATTTCAGCCACGGGCAGGACCTCCACGGTCCCGTCCCGATGTTCGAGCAGTGAGATGTTGAATTCTCTCCCATCGATGAACTGCTCGATCAGGAGCGGTTGGCCGTTGTGCCTTTTGTATATCTCGGGCAGTTCAGAAAGAATTGCCTCCGGGTCGTGGAACACGGAACGGTCATCTATGCCCACGGATGCATCCTCGCAGGCGGGTTTGATAATGACGGGCGGGTTGAGAGCAATACGGAAATCAGGGCCGCACGCCGGGTTCCCCCTGTACTGGTCCCAGGAAGGGGTGGGGATGCCCCGGGCAGTCAGGACGGATTTTGTGAGAATCTTGTCCGTAGTGGTCAGAAGGGCGTCAAAAGGGGAGCCGGTATGAAAATATCCGGAAATCTCAAAAAACGAGGCAACCACGGGGAAATATCTCTGCTGGTCCCCCACGCTCTCGACCAGGTTGAAAACCACGTCCGGAGAGTACCGTTTCAACTGTTTGAGGAGAAGACAGAGTTCCTCACTTAACGTGGAGTTCAGGTATTCGCTGTCGAGGATAAAGGTTTCAAAATCGTACCCGAGCAGATCGAGTGCTCCGATAATCAGCTCAACCTCGTCGAGGACATCCTCTGAGTCGGGCTTGCCGGTTATGGGTTTATTGTATACAAGAGCGACTTTCATATAAGCGTAGATGTACGGGAGTCCTGTCTAAACACGCTGTCTTTTGTTTTTCTCTCCAGCGCGGAATCGATGATATCCGAAATCAGCTGTCTGTACCCGATCCCCATCTTGCTGCACAGGATGGGAAGGTCTGAATGGGTCGGGTTAAGACCGGCCAACGGATTCATTTCGAGAAAATAAAGTTTCCCGTTCTTGTCGGCCTTGAGATCTAGCCTGCCGGCATCCCGGCACCCAAGGGCCCGGTATGCCCCGAGAGCAACGTCCGATGCCTCTTTGAGGATACCCTTGTCCTTTACGATGGAATACTCCACCCGTTCTTCGCAGAACTCCTTATTGGCGAAGGTATAGACAAGCGGTTCCGCATTCTGGTTGAGCTTGACCTCAAGAACCCCGATGACCCTGGCCTGGTCTTTGGTCCCCACGATGCCGATGGTGAATTCCCTGCCGGGGAGATAGGTCTCGACGAGAACGGGCTGGTGATACCGGGCGAGCAGTATCGAGCACTGCCTCTTCAATGCATCCATGTCCCATACGATCGATTCGGAGGTGATCCCTTTACTCGTCCCCTCGGAGAGCGGCTTGGTGAAGAGCGGGAAGGGCGTCCTGGGGCTGATGGCGCCTTTTCCCATGTCGTGCATGGAGTCCACGGTAAAAGATTCCGGTGTGGGAATTCCCGCATCCCTGACCACACTCTTTGCCACGGCCTTGTCCAGACAGACGGCGAGGGTTAAGGGATCGCTGAAGGTGTAGGGAATTTGGTATGCCTCGAGGAGTGCCGGCACCTGGGCCTCCCTGTTTCTTCCGTGACACCCTTCCGAGATATTGAAGACGAGGTCCCATCTTTCACCGGAGGAGAGCTGCCTGGCCAGCTCAAAGATATTACCGACCCTGACAACCTCATGCTCCAGGCTGCTTATGGTTTCATCAAGGGCATGGATGGTATCCTCGCTGTCGAACTCGGCGGTCTCCTCTTCAGTGTATCCCATTTCAAGATATTCTTTCCTCAGGTCATAGGTCAGACCGATCCTCATGTTGTCTCTCCTTGTATCTTGAAAAGGGAGTTTTTCTGTTTTCTCCTTCGGAATCTCGGGTTCTCCTCCGGGACCAGCGCCTTCTTGCTCCCCTTGATGAGCTGAGCAGTGCCGGAATCCTTGCTGTTGCCGTTGCCGTTCTTGCGTCTCGGCCTTATAAAGTCGTTCTCCTGAGGGTTGTAGTACTTCACAATCATCCCCTCGTAATTTCTCATGATCACATCCTTGTCTATGGTGGACAGGAGATAGAAGGGCTGCAGCGGAATCTTGCCGCCGCCGCCGGGCGCATCCACGACAAAGGTGGGGACGCAGAGCCCGCCGGTATAGCCGCGCATCAGCTCGATAATCTCTATCCCTTTCCAGATACTGGTCCGGAAATGTTCAACACCTTTTACCGGGTCGCATTGGAATAGGTAGTAGGGCCTGACCATGATCCTCTGCAGGGCATGGCAGAGTTCCTTCATAACCTCCACCGAGTCGTTGATGCCCTTAAGCAGGACAGACTGGTTGGACACGGGGATGCCCGCCCTCAGAAGCTTGTCGCAGGCCTCCTGGGCCTCGGGAGTCACCTCTTTGGGATGGTTGAACTGGGTATTCAGCCAGAGCGGCCTGTGCTTTGCAAGCATCTTCGCGAGGTCGTCCGTGATCCTCATCGGGAGGACGACGGGGACCCGTGTGCCGATCCTCAGGACTTCGACGTGGGAGATCTTTCTGAGTTCACCCAGGAACCAGTCAAGAACGTCAATGTTCATCATGAGCGGGTCGCCGCCTGAGACTATGACCTCTCTCATCTCGGGTGTGGCCCGGACATACTCGATCATGGCCGTCAGATCCTTCCTGGACCGGATCGTTTCGCCCTCATGCCAGATCCTCTTGCGCGTGCAGTGCCGGCAGTACATGGCGCAGGTGTTCGTAATGACCGCGAGCACCCTGTCAGGATACCTGTGGACCAGTCCGGGCACCTGCATGTCCTCTTCTTCTTCAAGAGGGTCATTGTCGCCCACCATCTGGAAGTCCACTTCCTTGATATCCGGTATACACTGCTTCCTGACCGGGTCTTCAGGGTTGGACCAGTCGATGAGGGACAGGTAATACGGGGTGATTGAATAATGAAAGGTCTCAATCAGCCGTTTGTATTTTGGTATCTGATAGGGTTTCAGATTAAGCATGGCGGAAAGGGTGTCGATCTTTCTGACCCTGTTCGCCGCCTGCCATCTCCAGTCGTTCCATTCATCCTGGGTGACGTCCGGCCAGAGCCTGCTGACGATATCATCATTCCTGAAGAGGTCTTCATCTTTTTGACGTGAAATGTAATGAATTTTACAGCCTTGGATTTCAAGAGGGTCGTTCACTCCAGTTCCGTTCTTCGGGTGGGACAACAACGGGCTGGGAGGTTGTTCTTCTTCTTTTGTCATGCTTTGACTGGGAGGTTGCTCGTCTTCTTTTACTAAAACCTGATGTTCCATCTTAGTCTCCTTCATTGTTAAATGAAATCAAATAGTTAAAAACTTATATGCAACGGGATCCGCCTCTAATCCCCTTGTCATCACTTACGACCTGTTGGGTTTGAATGATCTGTACCATACAAGATATAGTGCTGTCAAGGTCAAATCCTGAAAAATAAACCGTATCCTCCACATTTTTTTTGTCAGAACCGGTGCTGAACGGTCCGGATCACGGTATTTATGACATTATTATATCAGATCTAATTTGTCATTCCTAATCTTATTTACTGAAAAGATAAAGAAATATTTTAAAAACCTTATGTCAACATGCGTACTGTTCGATGTTGACAATATATGGATTTGTATTTACACTCCTGAAAAATTAGGTTCTCCCATCTGTTGGGTAAGAAGAGTTTGAGGGTTGAGGATCCATAGGGTTCCAGGGGTCAAGGGTTCAAGGGGTCAAGTGAAGTGCTAAAAACATAAGGGGCCGAGCGTCATAGGGTTAAAGGGTCCCAGTTTTTTTCTCTTGAGCGTTTGCTTGTGTTTCAATATTCCCCTTGACCCCTTGAACCCTTGACCCCTTGAACCCTTGAACCCTACGTATATGCCGTGCGCAAGGGAGCATCAGGAGTTTAAAATGCATGCAGAGATCAAAGCGATACTGGACCGTGTCCTCGATGGGTCTTCCTTGACCCGGGAGCAGGCCATGACCCTGGCCCAAACCCCTCCCCAATACCTCCCGGAACTCCTGAATGCTTCACGCAGCGTCCGCGAGGCCCATCGGGGAGACGTGGTGAGTCTCTGCGCCATCATCAATGCAAAATCAGGGCGCTGCGCGGAGGATTGCAGCTTCTGTGCCCAGTCCGTGAGGTATCAGACCGGGGCCCAGTCCTATCCACTGCTTCCCGATCAAAGGATACTGGATGGATCGGAGCGTTCGGCGCAGGATGGGGTGAGCTTTTTCTGTATTGTGACCAGCGGCAGGCGCGCCGCGCCCGATGATCTGGAGAGGATCCGGGGGATTCTGCAGAGGATGAGGGAAGCTGGGAAGGTCCGTCCGTGCGCATCTCTGGGGTCGCTGGACCTTGAGGACCTCGTAGGGCTCAGGGAGGCCGGTCTCATCCGGTACCATCACAACATTGAAACGGCCCGCACTTTTTATGCATCGGTCTGCACCACCCATTCCTATGACGAGCGCGTGCGGACTGTGCGCCATGCCAGGGAGGCTGGACTTCAGGTCTGCTCCGGAGGGATACTCGGCATGGGGGAGACCATGGCGCAGCGGATCGAGATGGCCATGGCCCTTCGGGAGCTGCAGGTCGACTCCATCCCCCTGAATTTCTTGAACCCGATTCCCGGGACTCCCCTCGCAGGCAAAGAACTCCTGGCCCGGGATGAGATATTGAAGACCGTGGCCCTGTTCCGTCTGATCAACCCTGAAGTGGAGATTCGGGCCTGTGCAGGCCGGGAGATCCATCTGGGCGGGGACCAGGGGATGCTCTTTGATGCCGGGGTCGACGGGATTCTTACCGGGGATTACCTGACCACAAAAGGGACCGCTCCGGGAAAAGACCGGGAAGTCATCATCTCTCATGGGTTGAGGGTCGCGCCTGATGCGTGAGCTGTTCGACAGGGCTCACAGTCCTAAGAGGTCCTGTTCGTAAATATGGTAACGTACCGAGAGGGTCGTAGGGCGGTCTCATCAAGGCGCGCGACTGAGGCGTACCCCTCTGGTACACCGCAAGGAGCGGAACGCCGAGGAGGCCGCCCTACGGCACTCGAATGCGACCGTATTTACGAATAGGACCACTAAGCTTGCCGAAGGGACGGAGGCCATGGATGTTTGAGCAGGAGATTCAATCCCTGCAGGCCAGTGGGCTTTACCGGCGCCTGCGGGAAGTGGAGACAGCCCAGGGGCCGAGGATCATCCTGAACGGGCGGGAGATGATCTCCATGGCCTCCAACAATTATCTGGGCCTGGCCAACCATCCCAAGCTCAGGCAGGCGGCCTGTTATGCCGTGAATCAATACGGTACCGGAAGCGGGGCATCCAGGCTCCTCTCCGGGACATCCGTGCTCCATACGAGGCTTGAGGAGGAGATCGCCGGGTTCCTGGGGGAAGAGGCCGCTCTGATTTTCAATTCAGGTTATGCGGCGAATACCGGGATCATCTCCGTACTCTGCGGCAGGGAAGACCTGATCCTGAGCGACGTATTGAATCATGCCTCCATTGCGGACGGGTGCCGCCTGTCCCGTGCGGACGTAAGAATCCATAAGCATCTTGATTACGATATGCTGGAGAAGCGGCTCAAGGCATCGGATAAGAAGAGGTATAAAAGGCGGTGGATCGTGACCGAAAGCCTCTTCAGCATGGAGGGGGACCTGGCCCCCCTGTCCGAACTGGCCGATCTTGCAGAACGGTACGGGGCGCATATCTATCTGGACGAGGCCCATGCCATAGGGATTCTGGGAGACAAGGGCAGGGGGAGCGCCTCTCTCTTTGGCGTGGAAGACCGGATCACACTCCGTATGGGGACGCTAAGCAAGGCGCTCGGTTCTTTTGGCGCTTTTGCCGCAGGAGACCGGGATATCATCGACCTTCTGATCAACCGGTCCAGGCCCCTGATCTACTCCACGGCCCTCCCTCCATCGGTCACGGCCGCATCTCGCGCCGCTCTTGAACTGGTCCAGACCGCCGAAGGGGACCAACTGCGTGAGAGGCTCTTTTCCAATATCCGCAGGCTGGCACAGGGATTAAAATGCATAGGGTTTGAAGGGATATCGGGGCAGACGCCGATCCTTCCGGTGGTTCTGGGGCCGGTCCGGAAGGCCATTGAAGCCGCTCAGGCCCTATATGAGGGCGGGATATTCGCGCCGGCTATCCGTCCCCCCACGGTTCCCAGGGGCCAGTCGAGGATCCGATTGTCTGTCATGGCACAGCATACGCCTGAAGATCTGGATGCCGTGGTGTCGGTCCTGGGACAGTTTGTACGCGGATCGTTGGCTGCGGGACCGAACTTGTGAGGGGTTTCCCATGACCGCAGAGAATCAAGTGGTCCTGATCACCGGGGCTTCCCGGGGTCTCGGGATGCATCTTGCGCTCGGTTTTGCCCGTCCCGGGTATCGGGTGGCCGTGCACTATGGTTCCCGGTCCGGCGAAGCCGAAGAGGTGGCGGCGTCGGTCCGGAGGCAAGGGGGAGAGGCCCTCCCATTTACTGCCGATCTCTCGGAGCCGGCACAGGCCGAAGAGATGGTGCATCGCATCCTTGATATCTGGGGAGGGATTCATATCCTGATCAACAACGCTGCAATCATCAGGGACGCCCCGGCCGTCTCCATGCCCGAGAAGGACTGGGATGCGGTGATGGATCTGGACCTCTCCGGGCCGTTCCATGCCATGCGGGCCGTGTCCGGACCCATGCGTGATCAGGGCGGGGGAGAGATCATCAATATGGTCTCCATTGCGGGGGTCCGGGGGAGCGCAGGACAGGCCAATTACGCTGCGGCCAAGGCCGCTCTCATCGGACTGACCAAATCTGCGGCCAGGGAATGGGGGCCGTTCAATATCCGGGTGAATGCAGTCTGTCCGGGCTTCATGGAGACGGATATGACCCGCTCTGTTCCGGAACAGGTCAGGAGCCTTGCACTGGAGCAGAGCTGTCTTTCCGGGTTTTGCGATACCGGGGACCTGGTCCGCTTTATCAGGGCGCTCGTCACCATGCGGACGGTCACCGGGCAGGTCTTCCATCTGGACAGCCGGATCATTTAAAGATTTCAAATTTGAAACTTGAGAGATGACATGTAATTTCATAAACCTTCCCTTAGAGACAATAACAATACGATATTGCTGGAATAAAATAGAATAACCTTTCCAGATTATATTATGAATTTGAAGTATTGAAGACCTGCTGTCAAGGATTATTCAAAATCAAAACCCGGTTCACTCAATTCGTCAAATAATCTTCGTCAAATTAATTCACCTTGACATTTTCTGAAATAGTGCTATTAATTAAGCATTATTTTGTGATTCCAGCTATTATTGCCGTCTGGGCATTATATATAGCTTCTCATGATCAGAGGGATTTTTTATGCCGGGAGTAAACCCTTTGCAGGAAAAGGAACTCGGACTTAAATGATGCGCAAGCACTTTTCAGCGGTTAAGACTTTTAAAGGCAGAATCGGGTTATGTTTCAGAAAGCGCCTGTTCTCGGTGACGAGGATATCTGCCCCGACCCATTCCGAGTATGCGGCGATGAAGGCAAATATATATTCATTGGAATCAACGACGAGACGCAAGTTTTTCTTCCCAGAGTTTTTTCCTGGTTTTACGCAGTTGTTTAATAACTTCTTCTTCGGTCATGCCTGCGAAAGGGG
>CAKKPE010000067.1 GCA_919901565.1 bacterium | reverse complement strand
TCCCCAACAGGTTCAGGTCGTAAAAACCGTTCAAGGGCGTGCAGGGGATCCCATGCTTGCTGTACCCTATCGGATTCATAACCAATCCGGCCATGAATTGAAAGTGAAGTTCGGTGTGGAATTGAACATGACCCTGCTGGCCGGAATGGCCCATGACCGGTATTATCTCCTGAATGATGAGAAGCCGGAATCACCGCACCTCTCAAGTATCAGCGAAACAGCCGGGATCCAATCCATCCACCTGGTCGACGAATGGAAAGGAATTCAGGTCAGGATCTCCCTGGACCAGGCCTGCTCCCTGTGGAGATTCCCGATTGAAACCGTATCCCTCTCAGAAGGTGGGGCTGAAAAGATCTATCAGGGGTCTTGTCTGGTCCTGTGCTGGGATATTCATCTGGCCCCCGACGCGGCCCTGGAACGAGTCATCCGAATGGAGTTTTGCGCCATTCCAAATTATGAAGAACGAGCCCTGCCGGCCCCAAAAGATTCATAGCATTGAGGAGCTTTAAATGAAATTACTGCGTTTATTTCTATTGTTTAGTTGGTTCCTTTTTTTCATGACGCGCCCCGTCCCTCCTGCATTCCCTGCAGACGCCGAACCCCCGGCCGAGTCCAAGCGTGTCGAGTCGAAGGAGCCCGAACACATCGGAGCCATTCCCACCTACGTTCAAAAGAAGATCTATAAAAAAGTACGGAAGCAGAATCATGTGGATTTCTCCATCAAGTTTGCCTGCATCGGTGACGTAGACGGGGATGGGACCAGGGAGTTGATCAGCACCGACTCCCGCCGGCTGAGCATTGTCCAGTGTAAGTACGGCGAGTTTCATCCGCTTGTGCCCCCGGCACAGGAAGGCAAAAGCCGGTTCTCCTCATTCTGGCCCTGGTCAAAGGGGGATTCAGAGCGGTCCATGGAAGCAATCAATAAACTGAACAAGGGTATTCAATATCTATCGCTGACCGCTGAAGATCTCGACGGGGACGGCCGTGATGAGATCCTCTTTACAGGCATGAAGGATCACGAGCTCCTTTCAGGGATCATCACTTTTAAAAACCGAGGTTTTTCACAATATCAGGCCGATGCCGGTCTTTATCTCAAGGCCTTTCACGAAGAGGGCGGCCGTCCGGTACTTGCCGGGCAGAATCTCCATGCCGGGAAAAAAGAAACGAACCGTTATCTCTGGGATGGGAATTCCCTGCAGAAGGGGGCATCCATGGATCTCCCCGGGGAGGCGGACATTTTCAATACGGACACCTATCTGTCCGGCGGTCCGGACGGGCCCGCGTACGTTACTCTGGGCCATCCGGAAGGGCTGCGCTTCTTTTCTTCGGATTTGAAGATGATCATGGAGACAGCGCTCCCGGGCAGGATCAAACAATCTTTTCTCCCGGTTCATGCGGGCGATGATCAGGGCAAGTCCAAGAAAAAACGGGTCCGGGTTTCCCAGAAATTTCTTTCCGGTGATTTTGACAAGGATGGAATGGACGAAGTCATTCTGATCGTTGAACGGCCATGGGCAGATATCTGGGGGATTCGCCATCTCTTCAAGGTACAGGTGGCCGCAGATATGATTCTTGCAAACGGCCATGTTGTGGAATTCTGGGACAGCGAGCCGGTATTCGGGGAGATTCTTGATCTAACTGTGGGAGACGCAGACAATAACGGCAAAGACGATCTGGTCCTGATCATCAAGGGTGGTTTGAATCCTTTCGGCGGAGGAACAAAAATTCTTATTTACGACTTCTGATCCTGAAGGAACACCATCCGAATTTTGTTGGGACATTCGGTAAAATCAAGTCACAGACGGGTTTCAAAACGGTTGGGACTCACCCTGAACGAGGAGAAGACGCGGATCGTCGACGCCTACCAAGGGAAGTTCGACTTCCTGGGGTTTTCAATCCGGATGGGGAAGGGCAGGAAAACGGGGAATTACTATCCCCATGTCCAGCCGTCGAAGAAATCCCTGCAAACCATCAAAGACCGGGTCACCCATCTCACGAAAAGAGAGAGGACGATCATGCCGTTTGACTGGGTAGTGAAAGAGGTCAACGCCGCCGTGCGTGGCTGGACAGGCTACTTTCACTATCACAATTGCAGTCGGGCGCTGGGCCAGGTGAAGAACCATGTGGAGCAGCGGCTGATCACGCATTTGCGTAAGCGGCACAAGGTCAGAGATCGGAAGGCAGGATACGTCAAGTTTCCCAACAGGGCACTTTATGCGAAGTAGGGGATTTGGGATATTAAATCAGCAGACCGAGACTTCAAATAAGAAATGGGTTTAATGTCTTCTTTAATTTTCATTGTAATCATCTCCAGTCCATTAATAGTCTCTAAGTTCGCCCTTCAGTTTATGGGTCTTTAACCTTTGGGAGTGTTACAGTCTCTCCATCGATAACCGGTTTACCCATTTCTTCCTCCCTATATTTAACATGTATCGGAGTCAAATGGTTACTATGCATATACATGTGTCAATTTAAAAGAATCATGCATTCACACCTTGACATCCCAGGTCTCCGAAGGTATTTTGTCAATAGAGTTTATCTTTTGCGGGAATAACTGCTTAGAAAAATGAGGGGGCATTGCCCAAGGACCCGGAAGCAACCGAACTGAAGCAGATGATTGCCGATTATATGGAGCAGGGGTTCCTGTCGAATATCATTGCCATGTTCAAGTCGGATTCTTCTCTTTATGATATGGTCGGGACTCTGCTGTCTGATGAGCGTTTCAGGGTGAGAATTGGCATGACCGCGCTCATAGAGGAATTGCATAAAACCAGGCCCGATGAAGTCCGAAAGGCCCTCCCATCTCTGCTTTCTCTCCTCGGTCATGAAAGCCCCACAGTAAGGGGTGATGCGGCCTATCTGGTCGGCCTGATCGGAGATGAAGAAGATCGTGTGGTTTTAAAATCGCTTCTGAATGACCCCAACCCTCAGGTGGCCGAGATGGTCAGAGATCTTCTGGAACAGGAGGATTGAAAATTTGAAAAAATCAGTGGAGGTGATACCGGATGAAATCTCTGAGCTTGCTTTTTTCCATAGCGCTTTTTACGGCATCCTGTGCAGTGAATGCCTCGATGCTTGATAGGACCGGCACGGTCCGTTATGTTCCCATTGAGGGAGGATTCTACGGAATCGTATGCGACGATGGGAAAAACTATGACCCGGCCAACCTTCCGACCGAGTTCCAGCAGGATAACCTCAAGGTCAGGTTTACTGGAAAGATCCTGAAAGACCGGGTCGGTTTCCACATGTGGGGGGAGATCATCGAGATCGAGGATATTTCAAGATCAGAGTGATGGAATGTTCCCGATGTCTATCCGGCCTGACGTAGGGCCTCCTCGGTCTCACGGGCAAGTCTTTCTTCCCTGGCCAAAATCCCCTGTCCCTGGATCACAAATAAGACCGTATCCGCTTCTCTGACCAAGCGCAGCCTGTACCAGCGGCCCCATGTCCTGAGGGTCAAAGCCCCCATGAAGAGAAAGGATGACACCCAGAGGAGGGGAAGCCCGGGGTCATGCCGGATGCTCAAGGTCGTTGCCTCGTCCAGGCTCTCGAAGATCAGGGTTTGTCCCTTTACAGTGAGGGGTTCATGCATAACCAGTTTTCCCAGAGGTTGTGCTTTGACCTGGCCTTTGTCCTCCTTCTGCATCGTCCCATCTTCTGACTCAGGAATTAAAGAGACCAAGACAAAAGGAACGATCTTTTGGACCTGACCATCCATTGTGAAAAGGGATCCGGTCTTGACCGCTCCTTCGAGCCTGATCTTCTCCTTGACACCGGGGATCGAGAACTCCTTTCCGGGATCGACGGTCAACATCTCACCGGTTGAAGGGATCCGGATATGAAGTCTCTGGTCGTAGGCGGCCTGATACAAGGCAAGCCCCTTATACCGGAGCGGATCATTGACCTCGATGACCTTTTCCATTTTCACGCGGTCTCCATCATAGATTTGAAGGCGGCTCTTCCAGTCTTTTGGATAATAGGAAGGATTGTCCATTTTAAATCGCAGGGGGTTGTCTCTTTCTGCAAAGACAGCCCTGATCCTGTCCATTTTCCACCACTGGTTTTCCTTGGTGAAGTCGAGCTTGTATTCATAGGTGTATTCGGTGATGAACTCGGCCAGACCGACCCGGAAGGTTTTCTCCTCCGGGGCCTTCCATGCGGACTTGTTACCGGTGAGGTGATTGATGAAACGGTGCCATCGGGTATGATCCGAGACCGTGGCGATGCTTTGAGGTTCTCCCGGCCAGATGGTAACCTCTGACTCAAAGGAAAAAAGATAGGTGGTAAAGAATCCGAGGATACAGAAAACAAGGGCCGCGTGATAGATCCAGGAGAGCCATGTCGCACTGAATCCCATCTCCGCCTCCAGCATGTCCTCCTTTTGTTTGCGGATGGAAAATCCCAGGTTCTTGAGAACCGGTCCCGAGTCCTTTTTTCCTTCCATATGGATCTCCCGATACCCGGGAGAGCCCTTGAACGTCTTGAGCGAAAAAGGAGTAAATCCGATCTTTCCCCGGTTCTTTCTCAACACAATCAATCGATCCAGTGTGCAGAGAAAGAGACTGATCCAAAAGAGGATCGCTATATAGAGGAATGGAGAAGCGTGATGGGTGTAGATGTCAAGGAGATGGAAGGTCCTGACGATCCAGAGCGCAAACCCTCCCTCTTTTGCATATTCACTGTTTTGTGAAAAGATGGTCCCTATGGAATAGAAGAAGCTCAGGACGCAAAGCAGAAAGATCGCTGTCTTGATGGAAACGAGTTTTTTATAGATCCGGCTCTTTCGGATTCGTTCCATGGATTGTTCCCCGTCACAAGGCATAGATGTGAAGGCTTTCAATACTGAAGAGTTTGGCCAGCCAGCTCACCCCGATGAAGGTCATGATCATACAGATAAAACCGAGTATGTTAAAAAGAGAGGCCTGCCACCCCCGCCACTTGGGTATGGTCATGGCATGCATATAGATCGTGAACACCGTCCAGGTGATCAAGGACCAGGTCTCCTTGGGATCCCAGGACCAGAATCTTCCCCAGGCGTTGTCGGCCCAGATTGCCCCGGAGACGATCCCGAAGGTCAGGAGCGGATAACCGAAGAGAACGAGATTATAGGCAGAGCGATGAAAGTCTTCAAGGTTCCCGGGTAAAAGCCCATAAGACTTTGCCTTGCCTTTGAGCACGGCCGGCCTGAGCAGCACATAGATGATCTCCACGGCGCAGCTCACTACGAATACGGCATAGGAGAGAAAGGCCAGGATCACGTGAGGGACGAACCAGTTGCTCTGCAGGGCCGGGAAGAGCGGATTGATCTCCGGTTCCCTGGTGAAGAGAGCGAAGAGGCACCCGCCCGTGGCCATGATAGTGACGATCAGCCCGGGGAGGAAGACCCTGTTCCAGCGCCGTTCCATGTAAAGATAGACTATGACCGTGGACCAGGCGAACCAGGAGAGGGACTCGTACAGGCTTTGAAATGGGGGCCGGCCCCCTTCATAGGTTCTGAGCAGGATCATGCCCGTATGAAGCAGCACGGCCGTGCGTAAGGTCCAGGAACCGATTTTCCCGCTTGCGCGGTCCGGGGCGAATAGATGGAGCAGGTAAAAAAATGCGCTGAGCCCGTAAAGGATCACGACCACCCAGAAGATCCGGAGTTCCCATTGGAGGATGCCGGCCTCCTGTATCAGCATGTTTTCGATCATTATCACCTTCCCTCAGAAATTCACTGGTATCATACCAGAGAGAGGATGTAAAAAACAATCCCCACGCTACTGATAATCCTTCCCTTCATGTCTTATCCTCTTCCGGCGCAGCATTTCTTGTACTTCTTGCCGCTCCCGCACGGGCACGGCTCGTTCCTGCCTATCTTTGAGCTTCTTGCGTGTCCGGCGCCCCGACCCATCCGGGCTGCATTCCGCATCTCCTCCGCTGCGCGGACTCTCGCCTCTTTCAAACCCGCAATTATCCGTGCCATGCCGTGAACCAGCGAGTCCTCCATCTTATCAAAAAGCTCCAGGCTCTTCTCAGCCGGCTCCTCCTTTTCGGTATCCTCCGTCTCCAACAGCTCTTCATATTGCCTAAGGTATGCGGCAAGTCCGGCGAGATGCTCCATTGCACCGAGAGCATCACCTGAGAAATCCTCGTCCCTTGTCTCACCGAGATCAAGCCCCTTCATAAAGAATTCCATGAACGAGCGATCATCCCGCACCCGCATCTTCAGACCCTCCAGAGTCGCCGGATATGACGATTCGGGGAAATAGAAAGTTTCTTCTTCCGGTTGCCAACCCGCCAAGATGTTCCAGAGCGCCATAAGTCCGCCCAAAATCTGTTTCGTTTTCTCCATGGATTCAAATTCCGGCTCCTTGCCGTCAAAGATCACTGGAAGATACCGAGACGGCGCCACCATGTGCGGCGCACCAACGCATCCGTAAAACAGGCCGTAGATTTCATGAAGCGTTCTCGATGAGCCGACCTTAATGAGCAATTTTCTCATCGCAGCATCACCACAATATTCCTGCGCAAAAGGAATCATCGATATGAACCTCCTCTGTCATCTTTTAAAATCACATTCCTTTTTGAGCAGCAATGGTGTTGGAGACAAGCTTGCCAAGAGCGGAAAAAATATTTCCTAATACCTCCGGTTCCGGGAGTGGTATCTTTAAATAGGCATCGCCTGTTTTGGCATCTCTGCCGATCATGGAGTGCAGGCGTTTCTCCATGGGTTGCGCCTCATCTTGATTCGGCTGCGAGATGGTTTTGCTTAAGTGCATGAGAAATTGGGCCCCGCTCACAAGAAGAGTGTTAAGGGGGTCTTGCTCTTTTCCACTCCCTCCCCCTTTTCTGATTGCGCCATCTCCATTGGCAGCGGCTTGTTCCTTGATCGTGGCTGCCTTGTGATCCTCTTCGGCTTCTCTCTGCTCCTCCCTTTCCTGTTCCGGATCCGATTTTTCCAAGCCTTCGGTTATGGTTTCGATGGATTTCATAAATTCTTTGAGACGAGACTCGCCGGCCATTACCACATCTTCCCCGTCGTGATCGAGCGCGCCCGCAAACAATGATGCCTTAAATTTAAGGAGATCCAGGATTCTCTCCTCAATAGAAGAGGCCGTAACAAAGTTGATGATCCGAACGGTCTTGTGCTGTCCAAGCCGATGCACCCGTCCGATCCGCTGCTCAAGAATCGCCGGGTTCCAGGGAATATCCATGTTCATCACAACCGATCCGCTTTGCAGATTCAATCCGACCCCGCCAGCATCCGTAGACAAAAAGACCTTGCACTCAGGATCTTCCTTGAATCGCGAGATTAAGCCCGCTCTCTGTTTTGAGGGGATGCTCCCGTTCAGATGGGCATACCCGATCCCGTTCCTTTCAAGAACCCGTTCCACTAATTCCGTCATCCGAAGCCACTGGCTGAAGATCACAACCTTTTCTCCGCCTTCGATGACAATCTCCTTGAGGAGGAGTTCCAGCTCCTCGATCTTGGGGCCATGGATTGTTTTTTTGTCGACCAGATAGGTGTTGTCTGCAGCCATTCGCATATAATTCAAAGCGATCAGCAGACGCCTATGATCCGCCTCGCACAGAAACTTGTAGCGCCTCCATTTGGCGACCAGTCTTACCACAATCTCGTAATTATCATCATGGATGACACTTTGTTCTTTTGTCATCTTCACAAAGAAATTCTTCTGGATTCGCTCAGGAAGCTCTTTAAGCACTTCTTGTTTTTTTCTCCGGACCATGACGTTCTTCAAGGACTCCCTGACCGATTGCAGGTCCCGGTATCCGATCACCTTCCCGCCCGGGTCCGTGATTCTGTGGGCATGTACAAAACGGTATAATGGGCCAAGGTGCCAACGGTCGATAAATTCCATGATCGAGTGCAGTTCTTCAATCCTGTTTTCTATGGGCGTTCCGGTCAATACCATGGCGAAGGTGGAGTCTAACTGTTTGACGCACTTAGCGGTCCGGGTCTTCCAATTCTTGATCCGCTGCGCCTCGTCGAGGATGATCAGGTCCGGGGCCCACTCCCTGATCTTCTCCATATCGCGATAAACCAGTTCATAATTGAGGATCTTGTAGAAGGAGTCATTGAGGTAGACCTGCTTTCTTTGATGGTTCATTCCCTCAATCACATCAACCTTCCTGCCGCTGAATTTTTCTATCTCCATTTTCCACTGGTGCTTCAGAGAGGTCGGAGAAATAATCAAAACCTTCTGTATATGAAATAATTCAGCCATCAACTCGGCGGCCGCCATGGCCTGAATGGTCTTTCCCAATCCCATGTCATCACCGATAAGGCACCGCCCGGCCTGGACTGCAAACAATGCCCCTTCCCGCTGATACGAGTATAATTCGGTCTTCAGAATATTTTTCAGAATCGGGCTGTTGACCCCTTTTTTTAGTTGAGCCTTAATGACCCTTTCCCGGTGTTCGGCATCCTGATGTTCAGCAATATAGGCCATGACATCATCATAGCATCGGACTTCATGCCCGTTGTTCTTCGGGGGGCCATTGAGAAACCGGTGAAAATCAAGGATCTGTTCCTCTTTGAGAATTCCCTCGGAATCAAAAAAAGTCTCCGCCAGAGAACGCAGCTCCACCGGCGCATTGCTCCCAGCCTTGAACCGAACCTCCCTCTTGAGTCCGTAGCTCAAATAGACCTCGGAGTAAGGGGGCGTATAGACCTCCTTGAACGCCTTCTTTGCCCCTCTTTTTTTCATGAGTTTGGACAGGGTGAACTCGAGATGCTTGCATGTCCCAAGATTATTTATTTTGTAATCGGGACAGGAGCAGAAATTGCTGCCCGGAGCCTCTCCCCGAATCGCGATCTTATAGGTCTTTCCCGATTCGGGATTGGACAGTTGAAATTCCGAGAACAAGGGATGATCTCCTCGGTTTTCGAGTGTGAACTTCTGCTGTTCACCATACTGCTTTCTCAGTGCCCTCTGCCATTCCTCAAGACCAAGATCATCCGGTTTTTGCGTCTTCGATATCTTCAATTTGATCGGCCTGCTTTTTCGATTTTTTGAACTTCTCACGTTTCTCTTCTTGCCGCCTGCTTTCGGATCTAATATAGGCTCCATCCTATCAATCCCCCTTATATAATTGCTTGATCATAAAGGACGTTGTTCAGTGGCAGATGGATAAATGTCCACACGCTCTATGATGATCCCGCCTGAGGGTTTTAATCCTTCCCCTCTTTAATTCTTTGATAAAGAAATTGAAGGCAACATAACATTAAGGAGCCTCTTCTTCAATCCTTATTGGTTCGGCTCATAGGCCCCGCACTCGAAGTCTGTATCACCCTTTTGATCATTACGAGTTAGAATGCACAGTATTTCTTCCTTCCCACCGGCATTATCCTTCCTGCACGTAAGACACAAACCCGGCTTGGGGACCAAGTCGGCATTGAACTCTGACCCATCGTCATTGAAGTAGCCGGACATCACCTGTATCGGCTCAATCCCGTTCACAATAAGCCATTGGACTGCCTCTTCCCGCATGCTTTCCTCTTTGAACGCATACCAGCGCTCCAGTTCATCCGGATGATCATTCAATACGTTTCTGAACCGTTGGAATGCTCTTTTACCATCAAGGGCGATGTCGAGCTTTTCCCTGATCCCTTTGCTGTGGACGGTTTCGGCGAAAGCAACCATGAGATTGTACCCCTCATACGACTGCCGGTGAGGTATCTCAAGAAACCGGTTCTTGTCGTCGCCGAAGATGCTTTCCGCTGTTTGGATGAGTTCCTTCTCCCAGTCGGCGAGGTCAGCAACCGTCTCACCGCCTTCCTCGGCAGCCCGCATAACGTTATCAGGCATACTGATGATCTCGCCGGTCTCGGTGTCGAGATAAGCGGTAAGCTCAAGATTATCTCCGAGATCCATTTCTGAAACAAGTTCCTGGATGTTAACCTTCAACTTCTTTCTGCGTTCTCTATAGTTATCACTGATCATATTTTCTCCCTTTTTTGCTGCCCGCTTTCTCTTCACCAAACCCATCACTCGCCCTCTCTCGGCTTCAGGAAGTGCGTGGCATAGGCCTCCTCGATATCGCAGATGCTTTCTGCATTTCAATGACCAAATCGTTTCGATTTATGCTCATGGCGCAAGGTTATCACTTTCAATCAAATCAAACCCGCTTCTCTCGCCATCTTCTTCGGAATAACCATACCTTTTCTCCGTGGCTGCCTTGTTTTGCGTTATCCTTACTGGCGCCTAATATCTTTATCCCCAGAATATGCCCGTCGGATCGCTATCAATTTCGGACAGCAATACATCAATATTCTTCGTCGGTGATACATTCGTGTATTCGTGCCACCGCGAATTCCGGTCAGCGCAATACAAGGTCCATTTTCCAGACTTAGCATCATACCTAAGCTGCGCAACCGACATAACGGTCCACTCGGTGTCGCCTTCCGTCCACGGCGCACGGTGTTCATAAACCGTAACCGAGGCTCCCCGGACTTTATACGATAGACGCACTTCAGCTGCCGCCCAAGGCGGCAGTCGCTTTTTCAGAAACACGTCTATTTTTTTCTCGGCAAGGGATTTGACCAGGACGGAAAGAGAGACTGCCGACTCTGCGGCTTTTCGACTATGTTTCGATTCCAACCCTAGTCGTGCTGAAAGATCGGGGTTCGCTTTTTTCCATTTATTGAACCAGGTCTTCAGGCCGAGATAATCAAGATACTGAGTCAGCAATCCCGGATTAAGTTCTTTGAGATGACCTTTCTCTATGATCTCCAACCTGTACTTCGGCGTTCCGAGTTCCTTTGCGGCTTCTTTCAGCGTCAACCCCTGCGCTGTCCGTGCATCTTCAAGAAGGGCGGCAACGGACACGTAACGAAGATTGTCTTCAATGCTGATATGATATTTGTCCGACGTAGCCATAAACTCCGGTCCCATGAGGGCTTTCATGGCCTTAGCGAAAGAGCGGACCTCCGCCTCGGTCAGGATCTTGCGTCGGAACTGTTGTGCCTTCTTGGATTGCTCCATAGGATGTCCTTGTTTTGCGATTAAATCGCTTTCTGCACCAGCACTTCCTCGCCCAGCATGTCTATGATCTTGACGGCAACTGTCGTGTCTTCGCCAGGAGCAGGTAACTGATAGCTGCCTTGCACCAGGTCCGTCTTTTTCTCCGGGACATCGGACAGAACAACATTAAAGACCTTGCCATCATACGCGGTATCGATCATCACGCAATCAACCGTGGCCCGCCAGTCATCGATCTTGGGTTTGAGAAGTCCTGATTGTTGTGTCAAGCGTTCAATGATCGTGGGTGAAATAAAGTCCTGGATTTCGATATGTATCTTGTTCTTTTTCCGGTCAATCTTCACCTTTGCCTTCGCTGGTTCATACTTGATGAACTTGCCGTACTTGGGATCGGTGCGTAGTTCAATGACACGGATCTTGTTCACGGCGTCTTTTCCCTTGCGAAGCCGGTTCCACTCGTCTATCCACGTCGCAGAGGCCAATTCCATTCCGAGACAAGCGAGGGTTATGGGGCGTTCTTCATCGGGCCTTGATTCGAGTTCCCGTTTCAGCTCTTCGAGGTCGAGCGGTGTAAGGGGGTGTCCGAAAGGAATGATCTTGACGAGGGTTTTCCCGAGCGTTCCGTCAAAATATGCATCCGTGCGCGTGCGCTCGACTCCGATGTGCTCGCAGGCGAGATTTACGGCTTCGTTGTGCTGTATGGCAAGGTCATAGTCATTCACACGCCATATGGTGAAGGAAGATTGTGCTGGCTGAATCGGTCCTTGATCTTCCTCCCCCTCGATTGAGAGCCCCAAACTTAGAGTGCTTTTCTTATCTTCTTCAATCTGGTCTTGAATGATTGTTTGCAGCCGATTAGATGTCGTCTGAATCGCCCCTTTGTTGATGTCGCACCCGATCCAGCGACGACCGAGTTTTTGTGTCACTGCTACAGTAGTGCCAGAGCCGACGAAACAATCAAGAACAATATCATTCGGATTAGATGATGCTGCAATTATTCTTTCTAGCAAAACCTCTGGTTTTTGTGTCGGATAGTCTCCCCTCTCATTCGCTTGGCTATTCACTGCATAAAGATCATTCCAGATTGATTGGATGGCAGCACCTTTTATACATAACGCCTTATATAATGCAGCATAGTTTATGAAGAACCGCATTGGG
>CAKKPE010000066.1 GCA_919901565.1 bacterium | reverse complement strand
GAATAGGACATTTCTACTTTGGCCAAATAGGACATTATCATTTTGGGATTACAGAAAAAAATCTTACTGTTTCCATCTCGCGTTCGCGGCCTTTTTGCTATTTCACTTCATTTTTCTGGTGCGAGTTTTTCTGCCATAGCTTTTACCGCCTTTTAACCCACCAAGAGGGCCTAAGGCCACAGCAGCAGGGTTCTTCCCAGTATTTTCTTTAGAAAGTTCACCCTCAGTGGCTACATCTACAATTCAAGAAAAACAAGACTATTATATTTCAAACTGACCCACTACCCGGGTTTTTACCCCGGGTTTTACCCCTTGTTTTTATCTTTCATTTATGTTAAAAAAGTATAGCATATTGTAGCATATTGAAAAATACGTTAATTTAAAGAGAGGGTTGTATGGTTCCTTTATTGATTGTCATCCATGTAGTGGTTTGTATCATCATGATCCTGATTGTATTATTGCAGGGTGGAAAAGGAGCCGACATCGGAGCGAGCTTCGGCGGGGCAAGCCAGACGGTCTTCGGCAGTTCCGGCCCCACCGACTTTTTAGGCAAGTTAACGACATGGTCAGCTGCGATCTTCATGATTACTTCTTTGAGTCTGGCCTATTTGTCGAGCGGGGGCAAAACCCCCTCTGTGGTGGATAGGGCACCCCTGGCATCGGAAAATCAGGCATCAAAGAGCCTCCCGGTCCCTGAGGGAATAGACCAGACGCTGCCTCCGGTTGAACAGAAGCAGAGCGTCCCGGAAAGTCCTGCTCCATCTCAGGACAAGGCCCCTGCGCCGAAAACAGAAGTCAAGTAGCGGGGTTGATACATTATCTCACCAGAGATCCCGGAAATATGAGAGCCGTATCTGTGAGACACCTAACCGTTTCGCTTTGGTTTCTTCTCATCAGCATCTTTATTTTAGCGGTTATATGGGGATGCAATCCACCCGAAACCAATGAAAAATCCTCAAACGATCAACCGCTTGCCAAAGACCCGGTTCCCGGAGATGCCATTGTGGTGGCCTCTATCGGTGACGCCAAGAGGTTGAACCCTATCATTGCCAATGACAGTGCCTCCGGAGACATCAATGGTCTGGTCTTTAACGGTCTGATCCGCTATGACAAGGATCTCCACTTCGAAGGGGACCTGGCCGAGTCCTGGGATATCTCAGCAGACGGGCTGATCATCACCTTTCATCTCAGGTCGGGGGTTAAATGGCATGATGGCCGGCCTTTCACCGCCGAGGACGTTCTTTTTACCTACCAGAAGCTCATTGATCCGAATGTGGCCACACCCTACGGGGCGGATTACCAACGGGTGGCAAAGGCCGAGGTTCTGGATACACTGACGTTCCGGGTAACGTATAAGGAGCCGTTTGCGCCGGCCCTCGAGAGCTGGAGCATGGGGATCATCCCTATGCATATTCTCCAGGGAAAGGATATCAACACGGACGAGTTTAACCGGCATCCTGTGGGTACAGGCCCCTATCAATTCAAGGAATGGCTGACCGGTCAGAAGATCGTCCTTACAGCGAACGATGCGTATTTCAAAGGGAGGCCTTACATTGATGAGTATGACTATCGGATCATCCCGGATCCGGCCACCATGTTTCAGGAACTGCGCTCCAAAGGGGTCGACATGATGGGGTTGACGCCGCTCCAGTTCAGCCGTCAGACGGACACCCCCTTTTTCAAAGAGGATTTCAGAAAATTCAGATATCCGTCCAACGGGTATACCTATCTCGGCTACAACCTGAAGGATTCGAAATTTTCGGATAAACAGGTTCGTCAGGCACTGGCCTATGCCATCAACAAGGATGATATTATCAAGGGCGTCCGGCTTGGCCTGGGTTCACCAGCCACCGGCCCGTATCCCCCCCATTACTGGGCGTACAACTCCAATGCCCGGACCTATCCCTATGACCCGGAAAAGGCCAAGGCCATGCTCCATGAAGCCGGATGGGCGGATACTAACGGGGACGGGATTCTGGACAAGGACGGCATGCCTTTTCAGTTTACGATTATCACCAATCTGGGGAATGATGAACGTAAACAGGCGGCGGAGATCATTCAGCAGAACCTCAAGGCCATGGGGATTGATGTCAGGATCAAGGTTGTGGAATGGCAGGCCTTTATCAACGAGTTTGTGGACAAGAGGCAATACGAGGCCATCATCCTCGGATGGTCTATAGGCCTGGACCCGGATAACTACATCATGTGGCACTCCTCTCAGACCGGACCCAACCAATACAATTTTGTATCCTACAGCAATCCGGAAGTCGATGAACTCCTGATCCAAGGGAGGAAAACCTTTGAACTGGAAAAACGAAAAGCAATCTACCAGAAGATCCATGCCATTCTGGCGGAGGACCAGCCCTATTGCTTTCTTTATGTGCCGGATGCCCTTCCTGTGGTGGATGCACGATTTCACGGGATCAAGCAGGAGAAAGCGGGGATATCGTATAATTTTGAAAAATGGTGGGTACCCAGGGAGCTCCAGCGCTACGCCGCTGCCATGGCCCAGTGAGCATAAAAATACTTGACAGGGTGAAGGAAGACTTCTAAAGTTTGGTCAGGTGAGTCTCGATATTCAGGCTTTTCAGGCTTAAGGATCTATATGGCAATCTTAAGATGGGACCCTTTAAAGGATATGTCCCTGGTCCAGGACAGGCTGAACCAGTTTTTCAAAGAGGCGCTCTATTCTGTTCCTGCCTTGGGTGAGGAAAAGGGAGGAGCCTATATCCCGCCCGTTGATATCCTGGAAACAGGAAGTGAAGTGATCCTCCTGGCCGAACTCCCCGGTGTTTCCCGGGAAGATATCGATATCCAGATTGAGGGGGATATCCTGATTCTGAGGGGGGAGAGAAGGTCAGAAAAAGGGACCGATCAGGAGAATTACTACAGGATGGAATGCTCCTACGGCGTTTTTCACAGAGCCTTTACCCTTCCGCAGAGCATCAGAAAGAACGAGATCCAGGCCCGTTTTGAGCAGGGTGTCCTGGAGATACGCCTTCCCAAGGAAGGCCATAAAAAGAAGGTCCATGTCAAAGTGGAATAAGCATGCATGAAGTATTTCTTGAACCCCTTAGAAATCAAAGATAAAGAATCAAAAATCAAAAAGACAAATCAAAATATAAAAATGGAGCAGCCTCTTTCGTACCGAGGCATAGCTTGGAGCTTAGCGGAAAGCGAAGACTGGTGGAAAGCCTGCCTTGGATTCAAGACATGGGCTCCCAAACGGGCAAGACGCCTAAGCACCCGATTACAAATGACTCGGGAGATCTCCCCCTTCTATCGCACGTCAATAAACTCGAGTCATAAAAGAGTCCATCTCAGAACCCGTCTTAATATTCATTTCTGATTTTTACTCTGTCATTTTGATCTTTGATTCTTTATTTTTTATCTTTAACTTCTATAGCCTTTCAACTTTCTTATGAAAAAACCATTTTTTTAATTGTCTGCGCATTGACAATGGGAGACTCAATAATTATATTTTAAGAGGACTCAAGTTTTGCAGAAAAGTGCTTGTAGCGTATTTTATAAATAAAGGAGAAAAATATGGGTAAGATTATTGGAATTGATCTCGGTACAACTAACTCGGTGGTTGCCATTATGCAGGGTGGAGAACCGGAGGTGATCACCAACGAGGAGGGGGGGCGTACCACCCCATCCGTGGTGGCCTTCGGCAAGGACGGGAGCATCATGGCCGGGCAGGTGGCCAAGAGACAGTCTGTGACCAATCCGGAAAATACCGTCTATTCCATCAAACGCTTTATGGGTCGAAAGTATAGTGAAGTGAATGAAGAGATGAAAATCGTTCCTTACAAGGTGGTCAAGACACCGAATGGGGATGTGGTGGTGGAAGTCAAAGGCAAGGAGTTTGCGCCGCCGGAGATTTCCGCCAAGATTCTGCAAAAACTGAAAAAAGCCGCAGAGGAATTCCTGGGTGAGACTGTGAAGGATGCCGTGATCACGGTTCCGGCCTATTTTAATGACAGCCAGAGACAGGCCACCAAGGATGCCGGCACTATTGCGGGTCTGAATGTAAAGAGGATCATCAATGAGCCTACGGCAGCGGCCATGGCTTACGGCCTCGATAAAAAGAAAGATGAAACCATCGCTGTTTATGATTTTGGCGGGGGGACCTTTGATGTCTCTATCCTCGAGGTGGGCGATAATATTATAGAAGTCAAATCAACCAACGGGGATACCCACCTGGGAGGGGATAATCTGGATCAGCGGATTATTGACTGGCTGATTGCAGAGTTTAAGAAAGACCAGGGGATCGACCTGAGCAAAGACCAGATGGCCATGCAGAGGCTCAAGGAGGCAGCCGAGAAGGCCAAGATTGAGCTCTCCACGGTTCAGGAAACGGATATCAACCTCCCCTTTATTACGGCGGATGCCTCAGGGCCCAAGCATTTGAATTTCAAGCTCAGCCGTTCCAAATTCGAACAGCTGGTCGAAGATCTGATCGAAAAGAGCAAAGGGCCCTGCCTCAAGGCCCTTGCCGATGCAAAGATCAGCGCCAAGGATGTGGACGAAGTGGTCCTTGTCGGGGGTATCACAAGGATACCCAAAGTTCAGCAGCTTGTCCGGGATATTTTCGGGAAGGAGCCCCACAAGGGGGTCAATCCGGATGAGGTGGTGGCCCTGGGCGCGGCTATACAGGGAGGCGTACTGGCAGGGGAGGTGAAAGACCTCCTGCTCCTCGACGTGACACCGCTCTCACTGGGTATAGAGACCCTGGGCGGAGTCATGACCAGGCTGATCGACCGGAATACCACCATTCCTACCAAGAAGAGCGAGAAATTCTCTACTGCGGAAGATAATCAGACCAGCGTGGAAATCCACGTGCTTCAGGGGGAGAGGGAGATGGCCCGGGACAACCGGACCCTCGGAAGATTTCACCTTGTAGGGATGCCTCCGGCGCCGAGAGGCATGCCGCAGATCGAGGTTGCCTTCGATATAGACGCCAATGGGATCGTCAATGTTTCGGCCAAGGATCTCGGTACGGGAAAGGAGCAGCAGATTACGATAACCTCATCCAGCGGACTCTCTAATGATGAGATCAAACGTATGGTTAAGGAGGCCGAGGAACATGCCTCTGAGGATAAAGAGAGGCGTGAGACTATTGAGATCCGGAACCGTCTGGATTCCCTGGTCTACAGCACCGAAAAAACCATCAGTGAGAACAAGGATAAGATTCCTTCCGCAGATCTCAAGGAGGTTGAAGAAGCCATCCAGGAAGGGAAGACGGCCATGGAATCTGCAGATACGAACAAAATGAAAGAGGCGACCGACCGGATTACCAAGGTGTCGCATAAGTTTGCAGAAATCATTTATCAGCAGCATACCAAGCAGCAGGCGGCAGAGTCCCCGCCGTCATCCGAGGGGGAAAAAGCCCCGCAGGAAGAGGGTGAGGTGGTTGACGCTGAATTTGAAGACGAGAAATAATCTGACCGGGAGGAAAAGGCATGTATTTAAAAAAATGGGAGCCCTTCAAGGATCTGATGTCTATACAAGAGAGGATGAACCAGCTTTTTGATGATACCCTCTCTACAAGGAAAGAGGGGACTGAGGAGTTCTCCAAGGGGAACTGGTCTCCACCGGTGGATATCTATGAGACCGCAACTCACGTGGTTCTCAAGGCGGAAATCCCCGGCATCTCTCAGGAAGAAATTGATATCAAGATCGAGGACAATGCCCTGGTCCTGAAGGGAGAGCGGAAGTTCGAGAAGCGGTCCGACGATGAGACCTATTACCGGATTGAACGGTCCTATGGAAACTTCATGCGGTCCTTTACCCTGCCCAACAGCGTGGACCAGAGCGGAGTTAAGGCCACATACGAAGCCGGGATACTCAAGATTGTCATGCCCAAGAAACAGCAGGAGAAGCCCCATAGTATCAAGGTCGAAGTGAAATGATTTTTTCATGTTCCCGTTGGCATGAGAAAGACAAGATGAGAACATGGCGAAAAAAGATTACTATGAGATCCTTGGCGTTTCGCGGAATACGCCACCCGAGGAGATCAAAAAGGCCTACAGGAAGCTCGCCAGGAAGCACCATCCGGATGTGAATGTGAACTCCAAGGATGCAGAGGCCAGGTTTAAGGAAATTTCCGAGGCCTATGATACCTTAAGCGACCCCGATAAAAAAAAGAAATACGACCTTTTTGGACAGCAGGCCGCCCAATCTGGTTTTGATCCCACACGGGCCTATTCCAATTATGGCCCCGGCTCTGAAGGATTTGATAACATTTTCAGAGGAGATGGCGCCGGATTCCAGGATATTTTCAGCGATCTTTTCGGTGCCGCGCATAGGGGCCGGACTGCCGGACCGAGGGCAGGCCATGACGTTCAATATTCCATGGAGATCTCTTTTGAGGATGCGGTCAGGGGATTAACGACCCAACTCAGTCTGAACCATGAAAAGATCTCTGTAAAAATTCCTCCCGGAGTAGACTCAGGTTCTAAAATCCGTATTCCAGGCAAGGGAGAACCAGGGGGCAGCGGCGGGCCACGGGGAGATCTTTATATTGTGACCAAGGTCCGGACCCATCCCTATCTTGAAAGAAAAGGGGACCATATCTACCTTGAAGTTCCTGTCAGTTTTACTGAAGCAATCCTGGGTGCGAAGATCCGGGTTCCTACGATTGAGGGAATGATACAATTGACCATCCCGCCGGGGACACAGAGCGGTCAGAAGCTGAGAATCGCCGGTAAGGGGTTTCCGCATCTGCGAGGCGGAGGCAGGGGAGACCAGTTCGTGGTGATCAAGATCACCGTCCCTAAAGATGTTGATGAAAGATCCGTGCAGCTCATCAGGGATTTTGAACGAATGAATCCGGAGGACCCGAGAAGCAAATTGAGGTGGTAATATGCCCAAGGATGCAAAAGAATATTTCACAATCAGCGCTGTCGCCAGACGGTTTGACATCCACCCCCAGACGCTCCGGGTTTATGAGAGGGAGGGGCTTCTTGCCCCGAAAAGATCAGAAGGGAACGCCAGGCTTTATACCAGAGTGGACATAGACCGGCTGCAGATGATTTTGAACCTCACCCGGGAGATGGGGGTCAATCTGGCCGGCGTGGAGGTGATCCTCAGGATGAAAAAACAGATCCATGATCTGGAACAGGAGAAAGAGAAACTGCTGAGAAGTTTTATAGAGGAAGGGAATGATAAGAAGAGGGGGAAGGCCCTGGTCCGTATGCGGACAGGGAAGCTCTGTAAAAAAGAATGAGGCATCAGCAGCAAACGTGATGTTGTCATTGAGGTAATCTATGAGGTTTGATCGTTTTACATTGAAGGCGCAGGAGTCCGTTTCCGAGGCCAAGTCCATCGCTCAAGAGCACGGGCACCAGCAGGTGGATGGTGATCATCTGTTGATGGCCCTGATCCGTCAGGATGGGGGGGTAGCGGTACCGATACTGCAGCGTCTGGAGATCTCGCCCGAAAAAATAGAGGGTGAGGTCCGGGAGATGATTGAGCGAAAGCCCCAGGTGCACGGCCCGGCCGCCATGGATCAGATCTACGTTACGCCTGAACTCAATAAGGTCTTTGAATCAGCCATGGCTGAAGCCGGAAGATTGCAGGATGAGTTTATCAGCACGGAGCACCTGCTCCTCGGCCTGGCAGAGAAGGGCGGAGAGGTGGGCAGTCTCCTCAAGAAATACCATGTTACCCGTGACAGGGTACTCACCGTTTTAAAGGATATCCGAGGTTCTCATCGCGTCACTGATCAGAACCCGGAGGAAAAATATCAGGCGTTGAAGCGATACACCCGTGACCTCACCGAGGAGGCCCGGAAGGGTAAACTGGATCCGATTATCGGCCGGGATGAAGAAATCCGCCGGGTTATCCAGGTCTTATCCAGAAGGACCAAGAACAACCCGGTTTTGATCGGAGAGCCGGGAGTCGGGAAGACCGCCCTGGCGGAAGGGCTTGCTCAGCGCGTGGTGGCCGGCGATGTCCCGGAGAGCATTAAAGACAAGCGTGTCCTGGCCATGGACCTCGGAGCGCTCATCGCGGGGACCAAATACAGAGGTGAGTTTGAGGACCGTCTGAAAGCAGTCCTGAAGGAGATTCACGAGGCAGAGGGGCAGGTTATTCTCTTCATTGATGAGCTGCATACGCTGGTAGGCGCAGGCGCCGCTGAAGGATCCATGGATGCCTCCAACATGCTCAAACCTGCACTGGCCCGGGGAGAACTCCGATGCGTGGGTGCGACCACACTCAATGAGTACCGCAAATATATAGAAAAGGATGCAGCCCTGGAGAGGAGGTTCCAGCCTATCATGGTGGGAGAACCTACCGTTGAAGATTCTATTTCCATCCTTCGGGGGCTCAAGGAACGTTATGAGGTGCATCACGGTGTACGGATACAGGATTCTGCGCTGGTGGCCGCAGCCGTGCTTTCTCATCGCTACATCACAGACCGTTTCCTGCCGGACAAGGCCATAGACCTTATTGATGAGGCTGCCTCCCGCCTTAAAATGGAAATTGACAGCATGCCCATCGTACTGGATGAAGTGGAGAGAAAGATCCGTCAACTTGAAATCGAACGGCAGGGATTGATGCGTGAAAAGGATCCCGCATCTCGTGAGAGAATGGAGAGGATTCAGCAGGAGCTGAAAGAACTGCAAAAGAAGCAAGCCGGCCTGAAGGAACAGTGGACGGCGGAGAAGGGAGTCATCCAGACTATCCGTTCCGTAAAGGAAAAGATCGAACAGACCAAAAAAGAGGAGGAGAAGGCGGAACGTGAAGGCGATCTTCAGAAGGTCTCGGAACTTCGTTACGGCACCCTCGTGGAGTTGCAACAGCAGCTCAATGCTGCAAACGAGCGTTTCCATGCTATTCAGAAAGATGGGGGATTGCTCAAAGAGGAGGTCACCGAAGAGGATGTGGCCGGGATCGTAGCCAAGTGGACGGGGATTCCCGTTACAAAGCTCATGGAGGGCGAGCGGGAGAAACTGCTTCGGATGGATGAGGTGCTTGAAAAGAGAGTAATCGGCCAGGATCAGGCAGTCAAGGCCATCTCGGATGCCGTGCGAAGGGCCCGGTCCGGTCTTTCAGACCCGAAACGCCCCATTGGTTCTTTTATTTTCCTGGGTCCGACCGGCGTTGGCAAAACCGAACTCACCCGGGCTCTGACCGAATTTCTGTTTGATGATGAAGATGCCATGACCCGGATCGACATGTCTGAATATATGGAACGCCATACCGTGGCGCGTCTGATCGGAGCGCCGCCTGGGTATATCGGCTATGAAGAAGGAGGACAGCTTACCGAAGCAGTTAGAAGGCGCCCCTATTCCGTGGTCCTTCTGGACGAAATCGAGAAGGCCCACCCCGATGTCTTTAATCTTCTTCTGCAGGTTCTCGATGACGGGCGGTTGACCGATTCACATGGCCGTACCGTGGATTTCAAAAACACCGTGATCATCATGACCTCTAATGTTGGGAGCCAGCATATCCGGGGCATCACAGAGTCCCTGGGGAAAGAAAATTATCAAAGGCATTACGAATCCATGAAGGAACTCGTACTGAGTGACCTCAAGGGGGTCTTCAAGCCGGAGTTTCTCAACCGGATCGACGAGGTGATCGTATTTCATGCGCTGACCAAAGAGAACATCCTTGCGATTGTGGATCTGCTGATCCAGCGCCTAAACCTCAGACTCAAGGATTCCGGTCTGCAGATTAATGCGACGGATCAACTCAAGGTCAAGATTGCAGAATTGGGATATGACCCCCTTTATGGGGCCCGGCCGCTGAAACGGACCATTCAACAGGTCATAGAAAACCCCCTTTCCCAGGAAATCCTGACTGGGGGGTTCACCAAAGGAGATACAATGCTTGCAGACTGGGCTTCCGATCATGTGGTCTTCAAAAAGAAGACTATAGGAGAGCCGGCATCGTCAGGGCCATCGATTAAAGAATAACAACAGGCCGGAAGGAGAGGCGATAAATAAGATGAGATTCTTGTATAATCTGAATGAACGTGGGCCAGGAGGGTTTTCTGCTTTCTTTAGTTAATTAGCACTTAGGTAAACCCCCGGCTCTGCCGGGGGACTCCCAGAGTTTGAC
>CAKKPE010000065.1 GCA_919901565.1 bacterium | reverse complement strand
AAATCTCCGCTAAAAGTTCATAAACGCAAGCAAAATCTCCAGAGAAAAACCCTTTGAACCCTTATGTAAAGTATAACACATAATTTCCGTTATTTGAAACCGTTTGGGAAACAGGGGGTTTACCCGTGACCTATTGTGAGGCCATTCAAAGTATATATATTTATTGACTTTTGAGGTCAAATATCCTATTTTCCATAAATTAACTTACCAAAGGGGGCTTATATGTCTTTGCTAAAGCTGGTTTCCAGATGGATCATAAGGGCCCTGATTCTTTTGTGTCTCGGATTCAGCCTGAGGCCCGTTCAGGCATTAGCCGCTGATTATGCGTTTGTCTCAACGGTTTTCTCCACGTATGATTATATCAGCGCCTCCACCGGGGGCACCCAATTCGTCCTCGGAGACGATGCGGTGAGCGCAGCGGTGGATCTCGGGTTTACCTTCAATTATTACAATAATGCTTATACGCAAATCATCATCGGTTCAAACGGGACGATCGGTTTTCCGACCGACACCACCAGCCTTGATACAACCCTGCACCTTCCAGCCATTCCGGACCCGGCAGCCCCCAATGCGGTCATTGCCCCGCTTTCTTCAAATCTGGACCCATCCAAGGGGGGAAGCATCTATACCCTGGCCGGGGGGGTGGAGGGTAGCCGCTACTTTGTGGTGGAGTGGATCGGGGTGCCGGTGGCTGGAGGAGGGGGTACCCGGTCCTTTGAGATGATCCTCTATCAGGATAATAGCGATATTATGTTCCAATACAAGACGCTCCGCGGGGGCGAGGCCATGGATGCAGCCACCGCCACCGTGGGGATTGAGAACCAGGATGGGTCATCGGGGCTCACCCTTGATCCATCCGTTCTCCAGGAAGGAAAATCAGTCCTCTTCTCGATCACCAACCCGGATGGTGACGGCGACGGAATGATAGACCGTTTCGAGACTTTATACAGCCTGGACCCTTCCACAGATGATGGCGCAGGTGACAAGGATACAGACGGGCTCTCCAACCTGGCCGAATTTAATGCAGGGAGCAATCCGGGCCAAACGGACACTGACGGGGACGGGATTCCGGACGGCAAGGACGCTGCACCTAAAGAGGAAGATGCTGACAGTGACGGCATCCGTGATGCAAACGAGGATCTCAACAAGGACGGCGTGCTGGATGCCGGGGAGACCAGTCCGTCCATGGTGGATACGGACGGCGACGGCTATAACGATGCCGTGGAGATCACCTACCAGTCGGATCCGCGTGATCCCTCTTCAGTGCCGGGTCTTTCCGGATATGTCAAAGTGACCGGTTCCATACAGGCGGCAATTGATGCGGCCTCTTCCGGAGCACTTCTTTATATTCCTTCCGGGACCTATACCGAAGACCTGGTCATGAACAAGACCATCACCCTGATCGGGGCGGACCCGGACAGCACCTTCCTCAAGGGCGGGATCACCATCATCGGTGTGGACGGGGTCACCCTTACGGGTTTCACCATTCAGACACAGAATACGGATCCGGCCGTGAAAATTTCAGGAGATGCCTCCTCGGCCACCGGGGCGGTACTGGTTAATATGACGCTGAAGGATTGTGTGAACGGGATCCTGGTCTCGGATTCTGCGGGTTCAGGCGGTGCTTCAGGCGCCGCCACAAAGGTGACTTTGGACCAGGTGAGGTTCAATGTCACACAGCCCGGCGTTCTTGGGTATGGCATCCAGGTAGAGGGGCTTCAGGATGCATCCGATCAGGTTGCAATCAAAAATTCCACGATCTCCCTGACCGGGGGAACCGGAGCAGTGGCGATCCTGCAGAGTAAAAACGTGACTGTGACAGGAAACACGGTTTCAAACGCCCAGGCGGCCGGGATCCTGATCACGGACGGGACCGATGTGACTGTTGATAACAATGCCATTCAGAGCAACTTCGGTTACGGGGTCCAGGTCGGAGGGAGCAGCACTGCAGTGACCCTTGACCGCAACACCATCTCAGGCAACGGCGCAAGCGGGATCAATCTGACCGGGACGGCTTCGGTGACGATTACCGACAATGCCATCACATCGAACAAGGCCTATGGCATCCTCTCGGACTCCACGGGTACCATAACAAACTCCGGAAATTACCTCAGCGCCAACAGCAGCGGCTCCTACAGCGGGGTCTCCAATACAAGCGAAACCCCTGCCTCGGTGGTCGGAGCCACCTCCGCAGGGAAGCTGACCGCCGAGGCTGCAGCATGGATACGTCCGGACACAGGCGGGACCGTGGCCGTGCTCGATCCCCCGTATGTCTTCAATGATCAGATCACCAGTATATTCGGTGCAAGCGTTACGTTTGGGTCCGGTGTTCTGAGCACGGATACGCTGATCACCATCTCCACATCCACAGAAACACTTCCGTCTTTGCCGGTTTCAAACATATTTGCCCTCATGATGCCTGTGATGGATATCTCAGGGAGCCTCACCGGTCAGGCGACAATCACCATGCCGGTCCTCGCGAGCTATAGCACAGAGAATGCACGGGTTTTCCAGCTTGTGAACGGGACCTGGGAGGAGATCACATCCTTGACCACGAGCAATTACGGCAAGACGTTCCTGCACCAGCAGGTTTCTTTCACGGCCGGAAGTCTGGGTACTTTTGTGTTGGTGATTGACCCGCCGGTGATCGATCCGGGAGATACGGGCGGCGGTGGCGGCGGCGGATGCGGGCTCCGGAGGCCTCAGGCATGGTTCAGCCAAGGCGGCGGCTCAGCCGATCCCCTGCTGTTTCTGCCTCCGGTTGTTCTTTTGATCATATCGCGCCTGAGAAGACGTTCAGCAAAAACATAGATCAAGTGAGGTGATGACTTGGTATTCATGCGGGAAAAATCGGTACCGGGCAAAAGGCCATCGAGGTCATGGGCTTTTTTGCTTGGGACAGTCTTGATATGGTCGGTCTGCCATATTTTACCGGCCTGGGCACAGAACGGGACTTCACCCATCATTCATAAGATCGATATTACGGGAAACCGCCGTATCGACAGCGGGACCATTCTGAACAAGATCGGGTCCCGGGTCGGGGAACCCATGTCCATGGAAACCATACGCAAGGACATCCGTGCTATCTATGATACCGGAGGGTATTTCGAGAATGTGCAGGTGGAGAGCGAGCCTGTGGAAGGGGGCGTCCGGCTGATCTTCCGGATAGATGAAAAGCCGATTATCTCATCGATCACGATTGAAGGGAACAAGGAACTGGAGGAGGGAAAAGTCCGGGATGCGCTCCTCTCCAGGATCGGTTCCCCCTACGACCTCAAGAGGATCAAGAAGGACAAGGAGGCCGTGTTGACGCTGTACCAGAACGAGGGATTCTACTTTGCAGAGGTCCAGACCGGGGAGGAGGATGACAATAATCAAAACAAGCGGCTGACCTACAAGATTGATGAGGGGAAGAAGGTGATCATCGGCGAGATCTTTCTCCGGGGGAATGAGCATATGAAGTCCGGCGAGATCAAGAAAAAGGCCATGGAAACCAAAGAGCACTGGATGCTCTCTTTCCTTACATCCGCCGGGGTCTTTAAACGGGAGATCCTGGACATCGATCTTGAACGGATCAAGGACTATTATTACAGCCACGGCTATCTCGAGGTCAGGGTCGGAGAACCTGAGATCCTCTTCGTTAAGCCCAGGAGGCGGACCTGGGACCGCGTTTATGAGGCCTTCAAGGGGTGGGGATGGGCTGAGAACGAAATTGCGGTCACCATACCGATCTTCGAAGGGGAACAGTACCGGATCGGGAAGATGCAGTTCACCGGAGTGAGCGCCGTTCCCGAGGAGACCCTGCGCAAGCGCCTATCCTCCAAAGATGGTGAGGTTTTCAGCAGCGAGTCGATCCGGTCCGACATAAAGGCCATCGCCCATGCTTTCGGTGAAAAGGGATATGCCTTCACCAGCGTCTCCCCTCTGACGGTTCTGAATCATGAATCCAGGACCGTTGACCTGACCTGGGATGTTGAAGAGGGGAACCGGGTTTTCATCGGAGAAGTGAACATCATCGGAAATGTCCGTACACGGGACAACGTCATCCGGCGGGAACTCAGGTTCAGCGAGGGGGACCAGTACGATATCGCCAAGATCGACCGCAGCGAGACCAGGATCAAGAACACCGGTTATTTTGAAGATGTGAATGTGTCCACTAACCGCCGGGCCGGAGAGCAGGTGGTGGACCTCGATCTGAAAGTCAAGGAGCAACAGACGGGTTCATTGAGCTTCGGCATCGGGGCCAGTTCCACGCAGGGACTGATCGGGTCTTTTGATATACGGCAGAAAAATCTGTTCGGGACCGGGAGGGAAGTCGACCTTTCGGCGGTGGTGGGAGGCCAGGACAGCAACTTCAATTTCCGTTTCGTCGAGCCCTGGCTCTTCGACAAAGAGGTCAGCCTCGGGTTCAACCTCTTCAAGAGCATCAGTGATTATGACTCATTCAGAGAGCAGAGTACGGGCGGAAGCGTGACATTCGGGAAGGCCCTGGATGAATACAGCAGCGGGTCCATCGGTTTCGACTATGAGAATATCAGGTTCACGAATGTGGATCAGAATTACCAGCAGAGTCTCACGCAGACTCAGTCGGTCTTCGGGATCACCTTCGGGTGGCGGCGCAACACCGTGGACAACATTCTTGACCCCTCCCGGGGTTACCTGGCGCGGGCCTCGGCCAAATTCGCCGGGCTCCTGGGAGATGCGAATTTCAACAAGTACTATGTCTCGGACCGACTGTTCTATAAGGGTCCCTGGAAGACCACGTTCTCCGTGGGCGCCGAGGGCGGGTTTGTGGACGTGGACTCGCCGGAAGATATCCCCGTGTCCGAGCTTTTCTTCCTGGGCGGGATCGAGTCTCTGAGGGGTTTCCAGTACCGGAGCCTTGGGCCGAGAAACTTTTTCGGAAGCCTGATCGGCGGCCGCAAAATGGTGCTGTTCAATGTGGAATACAATTTCCCGATCATTCAGTCAGCCGGGTTCAAGGGGTTTCTGTTCTTTGATGCAGGCAGGGCTTTTGACCCGGTGAGCGAGACCAGTCCCACAGGTTATGACAAGGTTCAGGATCCATCGGGCTTTATTAAAGCCATGAAAGTGGTCCGGAGCCCAAATCTGACCGATGGGGATACCCTGAAGAAGAGCTGGGGCATCGGTTTCTACTGGCTGTCGCCGGCCGGGCCGATCAAGATTGTCTGGGCCAATGCCATCAATCCGGAAGCCTTCGACTCGGTGGAGACGATCCAGTTCAGCCTCGGAACCAGTTTCTAACCCACATGGGGATGAATTTTTATTATAATTTATCAGAGGAGTGGACCGATGAAATCGAAAAAAAGTTTGATGGGTTCCCTGATCCTTGCACTGTTTCTCTTCGGGGCGCAGACTGCAGCGGCCAAGGAGCTCAAGATCGGCGTTGTGGATTTTCAGAAGGTCTTTGACCAGTCGGCCGTGATCAAGAAGCTCAACAGCGAACTGGAACAGAAGGTCAAGGCCGAAGAGGAGATCATCACCAAGAAGCGGGAGACCCTGCAGAAGCAGAAGGAAGATCTGGATAAGCAGCAGTCCATCCTCAGCCCGGAGAAACGTACCGACAGGGAGGGCCAGATCAGGCAGGACCTCAAGGACCTGCAGCGGTATGCCACCGACAAGCAGGATGAGTTCCAGCGCAAGGGATCCGAACTCATGCAGAGTGTTATGCAGGAACTCACCAAGATCGTGCAGGAGATCGGGGAGCGGGACAGCTATACGACCATTATTGAGCGGTCCGAAGGGGGGCTGGTCTTTTCCTCACCTTCCATCGATATCACGGACGAGGTCGTGAAGGAGTATGACAAGAGGAGCAAGAAGTAGAAATGTCCAAGCAGGAGGCAAGGCAAACCTGGACGCTTTCGGAACTGGCCGCCGAGGTTGAGGGTGAACTGGAAGGGGAGGGCACCATCCGGATCTCCGGAGTCGCCTCCCTTGACGATGCCGCAGAGGGGGATATCACATTCCTGGCCAATCCCAAATACCAGTCTTCTCTAAACAAAACCCGGGCCTCGGCCGTGATCCTATCCCCGGGCATCCCCGTGAAGATTCCGGCCATCCGGTCCAGGAATCCTTATCTGGCCTTTGCCAGGGTTGTGACCCTGGTGAAAACAAGGCCCTATCATCCTCTGGGCGTGAGCCCGGACCTGGTCCAGGGCGATGGGTGTGTCCTCGGCAAAGACCTTTCCATCCACCCCAGGGTCGTTCTGGGGAGAGATGTCCGTATCGGGGACCGGGTGACCCTCCATCCGGGCGTGGTGATCGGAGACCATTCCGTGGTTGATGAGGATTCCCTGCTCTACTCTTCGGTCCAGGTGAGGGAGGGCGTCCATATCGGGAAAAGGGCCATCATCCACTGCGGGGCCGTGATCGGGAGCGACGGTTTCGGCTATGCCCCGGACGGGGAGCGCTATTTCAAGATTCCACAGATGGGCGGGGTCAGAATCGGTGACGATGTCGAGATCGGGGCCAATGCCGCCATTGACCGGGGCGCCCTGGGGGATACGGTGATCGGGAAAGGGAGCAAGATTGACAACCTGGTCCACATTGCGCATAACGTGGTGATCGGGGAGAATTGTGTCCTTGCAGCGCAGGTCGGGTTTGCGGGGAGCACGGTGATAGGGGATCACGTGACCATGGCCGGTCAGGTCGGTGTAGCCGGCCACCTGAAGCTCGGAGATCACGTTACCATCGGGGGGCGGTCCGGTATCACCAAGGATATACCGCCCGGTCGGACCGTATCGGGATTTCCGGCCATAGACCACAGGGAGTGGCTGAAAGCAGCCAGCTCCTTCGAGTACCTGCCATCCATTCGCAAGACACTAAAACGGCTTCAGGACCGGCTGGATCGGCTTGAACAACTCATGTCGGGAGGAAAAGAGGATGATGGAGATTAACGAGATCATGAAATATCTTCCGCATCGTTACCCATTCCTGCTGGTGGACCGAATTGTGGAGATGGAGCCGCATAAAAAAATCATAGGGATCAAGAACGTGACCCTGAATGAGCCGTTTTTCCAGGGGCATTTCCCGGATCACCCCATCATGCCGGGCGTATTGATCATCGAGGCCATGGCCCAGACCGCGGGGGTTCTTTCCATGCTGATGGTTGAAGACCCGGCCTCCAAGGTGATCTATTTTATGAGCATAGACAAGGCCAAGTTCCGCCATCCCGTATTCCCCGGAGACCAGCTTCGCCTGGAGATGGATGTGATCAAGATCCGCCTTCCGATCATGAAGTTTTCAGGCAAGGCCTTTGTTGGTGAGAAAAAGGTGGCGGATGCGGAGCTGACGGCCACCATTGTAGACCGATAGTGATTTTTTACGAAGCCGTCAAGGATGATCCATGAGCATAGACAGGACAGCCATCATTCATCCCGGTTCGGAGATCGCTGAGGATGTGGAGATCGGACCCTTTTGTACGATCGGGGAACATGCGAAGATCGGCAGAGGGGTCAGGATAAAATCACATGTCAGCATCGACGGTTGGACCGAGATCGGGGAGGAGTGTGTCTTCTTCCCTTTCTCCTCCATCGGGGAACCACCGCAGGACCTCAAGTTCGGTGGGGAGGAGTCCCGTCTCATCATCGGCCGGAGCAACGTTTTTCGAGAGTTTATCACCTTGAACCGCGGGACCGAGCATGGCGGCGGTGAGACCGTGATCGGTGACCATAATTTTTTTATGGCCTATTGTCATGTGGCCCATGACTGCAGGATCGGCAACCATGTGGTTATGGCCAATGCCTCGGCCCTGGCTGGCCATATCACGATCGGGGACCATGCCATCATCGGCGGGCTCTCGGCCATTCACCAATTCGTGCGCGTGGGAAGGTATGCCATCATCGGCGGGGCCTCGGCCGTGCCCATGGATGTCCTCCCCTTCTGCAATGTGACCGGGAACCGGGCCAAACTGCACGGCCTCAATATCGTAGGCCTGCAGCGGCATAACTTCTCCGAGGAGACGATCCGGGAACTCAAGAACGTCTACCGGATCCTTTTCCGTTCCGATCTCCTGATGCAGCAGGCCGTGGAACGGGTCTCTGCCGAGGTGGCGGATATCCCGGAAGTCCGGGAACTGATGAATTTCCTGCGGGAGTCGAAACGGGGGATCTGCAGATGACAGACTACAAGCCCATTGATCTGAAAAAGGTCAAGACCTACCCCATAAAGAAACGGAAAAACAAGGTTGGTATCCGTGACTTTGCGCGTGTCAGCCGTAAGGGCGAAGGGTTTTCAAAGTTTATCTCATCCCTGCCGGACATTCTGGCGGCCAGGGACTTACTGGACGTGGTGGATGCTGTAGTCCATGCCCGGGAACAGGGGCGCCCGGTGGTGATGGCCATGGGCGCGCACGTGATCAAGTGCGGCCTATCCCCGGTGATCATCAACCTGATCCGGAAAGGAGCGGTCACGGCCGTGGCTATGAACGGGGCTGGAAGCATTCACGATTACGAGATTGCACTCATCGGAGGGAGTTCCGAGGATGTGCAGGAGGAGATCCGGACCGGAAGGTTCGGCATGGCCGATGAGACCGGAAGGGACATCATGGAAGCCCTGTCACTGGGAGTTCCCAAGGGATGGGGGTATGGCGAATCCCTGGGCCGGTACCTTCTTTCGAAGAAGCCTCCTCATTATCAGCACAGTATTCTGGCTGCAGCGGCCAGAAAGAAGATTCCGGCAACCGTGCATGCGGCCCTGGGATCAGATATTATCCACATGCACCCGGTCATGGACGGAGCGCTCATGGGGGAGGCCTCCTTTGTGGATTTCAGGATACTCTGCTCCGTGGCGGCAGACCTGGGACCGGGCGGGGTCTGGATGAACATCGGGTCAGCAGTGATTCTCCCGGAGGTCTTTCTCAAGGCCCTCACCGTGGCCCGGAACCTCGGCCACCCTGTGTCTGACTTCGTGACCGTAAATCTGGACATGATCCAGCACTACCGGCCAAGGGAGAACGTGGTCCGGCGCCCCACCCGGAAGGGCGGGAGGGGATATGCCCTGACCGGACACCATGAGATCATGATTCCCCTTCTGGCCAGGGCCATACTGGAGAAACTCAAATAGCGGATAAATGAAGAAGGCTGACTGTAAAATTATTTCCAGATTGGCAATAAGGCAGATATCAAAAATCAAAAATAAAGAATCAAAAATACAGATAAAAATGTAAATAGTTTTAAATTTTAATTTGTCATTTTGATTTTTGATCTTTTATTTTTGATAGAGCTTATTGCGACATGAAAAACATACAAGATAGGACGGTACAGACATGACCAGGGAAGAGATACGTGAAATCCTTTCAAAGGTCAAGGGCAGAAAGATCCTGGTGGTAGGGGACGTGATGGTGGACGAGTATATCTGGGGGAAAATCGAACGGATCTCTCCGGAGGCTCCGATCCAGGTGGTGGATGTTCAGTCCGAAAATGCCCTTCTGGGAGGGGCGGCGAATGTGGTCTCCAACCTGACCGGTCTGGGGGCCAGGGTCTATCTGGCCGGGGTCGTGGGCCGGGACCAGAAAGGGGAGTTCCTCAAGGAACGCCTTCAGGAGCAAGGGGTCCGGACCCAGGGACTGGTCACTGACCCGGGCCGTCCAACCTCCACCAAGACCAGGGTCATGGGACAGAATCAGCAGCTTCTGCGCATCGACCGGGAGTACAAAGCCCCGTTGAGCGGGGTCTCGGAGGACCGCCTTCTGCAGTATGTCTGCAGACAGGTTCGGGATTGCGATGCCGTGATCCTCTCGGATTACGAGAAGGGGGTGCTGACCCATGGGGTTCTCGCCGGGACGATCCGGTCGGCGAGAGAGGCGAAAAAGATCATTGTCGCGGACCCCAAGGGACGCGACTTCAGCCGCTACCGGGGGGTCACCTGCCTGACCCCCAACCGAAAGGAGGCCGAGGAGGCCTGCGGATGGCCCGTGCAGAGCAAAAGGGATATCCTCAAGGCAGCGAAGCATTTACAAAAAGTATTGAAGAGCCGGGCCTGCCTCATCACGCTGGGCAAGGACGGGATGGCCCTTCTGGACAGGAAAGACTTCACCGTTATCCCCACGGTGGCCAGGGAGGTCTATGATGTCTCCGGGGCCGGCGATACCGTGATTGCGGTGTTTACACTGGTTGCTTCTTCGGGATACGATCTTGCGACCGCTGCGGTCCTGGCCAACACCGCGGCAGGGATTGTCGTGGGAAAGGTCGGCGCGGCCAAGGCCACCCCGCAGGAAATCCTCGATTACGAACGGGACAATCTGGACGCCTCTGCACGCAAGATTTTCATGCTTCAGGATCTGCAGGACAAGGTCCGGAGTATCCAGAAGCAAGGCGGCAAGGTTGTATTTACAAACGGCTGTTTCGACCTGCTCCATGTGGGCCATATCCGGTATCTGCAGGAGGCCAGGCGGCTTGGGGACTGTCTGGTGGTCGGCTTGAACAGCGACAGTTCGGTGCGCAGGCTTAAGGGGAAGCGGCGTCCGCTGATTTCCCAGGATGAGCGGGCACATATCCTATCGGCGCTCGACTGTGTGGATTATCTGGTAATTTTTGATGAACTGACCCCGTTGAACCTGCTCCGTAGATTGAAGCCCGATATCCTGGTCAAGGGCGGAGACTACAAGAAGAGCGAGGTGGTGGGCGCAGACCTTGTGGAGTCCTATGGCGGCCGGGTCGCCCTGATCCCGGTGGTCAAGGGGAGGTCCACGAGCGATATCGTGAAGAGGATTGTCGAGCGGTACGGGAAACACATTTGAAAAGCGTGAACAAAAAGATGCAACAACCTGAAACAAAGGATAATGCAGAGATTCGGGTCGGTGTCGTCGGAGTCGGTTATCTGGGGCAGCACCATGCCAGGAATTATGCTGAGATGCCCGGGGTCCGGCTTGCGGGTGTGGCAGACGTGGACCAGGGCCGCGCCCAAGAGATTGCCAGGCGGCACGCAACCAGGGTCTTTCTCGACTACCTGGATATGATCCCGGACGTGGATGCCGTGAGTATCGTATCCCCAACGGTCACGCATTTCGAGATCGCCAGGGATTTCCTGAAACAGGGTGTGGATGTACTCGTCGAGAAACCCATGACCGAGACCCTGGTTCAGGCCGGGGAGCTGATCCGGATTGCAGAACAAAATCAGAGGATTCTGCAGGTCGGACATATCGAGCGGTTCAACGGGGCCGTGCGGGAACTGGAACGGCTGGTCAGGGATCCCGGTTTCATTGAGGTCCATAGGCTAAGCTCCTTTACGGGGCGGGCCACGGACGTGGATGTGATCCTGGACCTCATGATCCACGATATCGACATCATCCTCAGTCTGGTCCATTCGCCTGTACGTGAGATCCGGGCCAAGGGCGTCCCGGTGATCACGTCGAATGTGGATATTGCCAATGCCAGGCTCGAGTTTGAAAACGGATGCGTGGCCAATGTGACGGCCAGCCGGGTTTCCACCCACCCACAGAGAAAGATGCGGTTCTTCCAGCCCGACGCCTATATCTCAATCGATTTTCAGGAACAAAGAGTGGCCTGCTACCGGAGAGTCGGTGACCCAAAGGCTTTTCCGGACGGGCATCCGCCCAGTATCGTCGAGGAGAAGGTTTCCATCTCCAAGGAGGAGCCCCTGAAGGTGGAACTTACAGCCTTTGTTGAAGCGGTCCGGACCCGCTCCACACCCGTGGTCTCCGGCCAGGAAGGGATGAAGGCCCTGGATGTGGCTACCAGCATCCTCCGGGAGATCGGTACTTCGGAGCGGACCGCATATGTCAGACCAAAAGAGAATCATGATCATAGCCGGTGAGGCGTCCGGTGACCTGCATGCCTCCTCTCTGGTCCTGGAGATCCGGAAGTTACTCCCGAATGTGTGCTTTACAGGCATCGGAGGGAGCAGGATGCGTGAGATCGGGGTGGATCTGATTTTAGACAACCGCGAGATCGCCGTGACCGGGTTCTCCGAAGTCTTCTCCAAAATCCGGACCATACTCAGGGCCTTCCGTCTGGTCAAGGAGACGATACTCAGAGTCCGCCCGGATCTTCTGATCCTTCTGGACTTTCCGGACTTCAATCTCCGGGTGGCAAAGACGGCCAGGCGCATGGGGATCCCGGTACTCTACTACATCAGTCCCCAGGTCTGGGCCTGGCGCAGGGGAAGGGTCCGGGCCATTCAGGGCCTGGTGGAGAAGATTATGGTCATTCTCCCCTTTGAGGCCTCCCTTTACGGGGATAAGGGGGTTTTCGTGGGGAATCCCCTGCTCGACGTGGTCAGGCCTTCGCTTACTGCAGACGAGGCCAGGGAGCAGTTCGGGATCCGGAAAGAATCTCCTGTGGTGGCACTACTCCCCGGTAGCCGGGAGAACGAAATTCGGCAGCTCCTGCCGCTCTTTTTAAAGGCGGCGCATCTGATACGGGAACAGGTCCCGGACATCCAGTATCTTCTGCCTGTGGCTCCCACGGTCTCTGATGATGAGGTCGAGCCTATGATCCAGAAGGCAGGGATCCCCATTCGCCTGGTCAGGGACCGGGCCTATGATGCGATCGCTCTTTCGGATTTTGCCGTTGTAGCCTCGGGCACGGCCACGCTCGAGACGGCAATTCTGGGGGTTCCCATGATGATCGTCTACAAGATGTCGAGGATGAGTTATTTCATGGCCAGCCGGCTCGTCCGTGTTCCCCATATCGGCCTGATCAACATGGTGGCCGGGGAGCGGATCGTCCCGGAGCTGGTTCAGGATCAGCTCACCCCCGAGCGGATCATGGAGGAGGCTCTCCATGTCCTGAAAGACAGGGCGCGGGCCGAAGAGATCTCAGGAAAACTTAAGCAAGCGGTCTCCCGTCTGGGCGGGCCGGGCGCATCAGCCCGCGCTGCCGGGATCGTGGTGCAATTTCTCGAGGTAAATGGATGAAAACCTACAGGCGTCTCCTCCAGTTTATGGTCCGGTACAAGGGGTACTTTGGCCTTTCGTTTATCTGCATGGGAGCGGTTGCCCTGGCCAAGGGGGGATTGGCGTGGGTGGCCGGACCGCTCGCACAGGGGATATTCCTGACGAAGGATAAGTCCATGCTCACCATGATGCCAGTGGCCATTCTCACCGTCTATATCTTCCGCGGGCTCGGGATGTTCGGGCAGGCCTATTTCATGGCCCTGGTCTCACAGCGGACCATACGCGACATCCAGAACGCCGTCTACGAGCATCTCCTGAAGATGTCCCTTTCGTTTTTTGTCCGGAACCCGACCGGTATCCTCATGTCCAGGATTACCAACGATGTCAACCTTGTGCAGGAGTCGGTCTCCAAGGCCCTCTCTGAAATGATCATGGAAAGCATGACCATAGTGACCCTATTTATCGTGGCCGTGCTCAAGGACCCGCTCATCACCATTATCTTTGTCGTGATTCTTCCCATCTCCACCATTCCCGTGGTCCGGTTTGGAAAGAAGCTCAGGAAGATCAGCACCAGGACGCAGGTTAATTTCGGGATCATCAGCAGCTTCCTCCACGAGACCATCACGGGGATCCGGATTGTCAAGGCCTTCGCCATGGAGACCTATGAGAATAAACGATTCAGAGACCGGAGCCATCAGCTCTATCGTACCCGGCTTAAATCCAATGTGGTTAAGGGACTCTCCGAGCCGATCATGGACCTGATCGAGGGAATCGGGGTCTCGCTCGTGATCTACATCGGGGGTTCCAGCGTGATTAGCGGGAGAATGGATTTTGCCGCGTTCACCACGCTCATGGCGGCGATCGTGATGATGTATTCCCCGGTCAAGAAACTCAGCAAGGTGCATTATATGATCCAGGAGGGAATGGCTGCGGCCGACCGGATCTTTGGTTTGATGGACCAGGTCCCCGAGATCCAGGACAGCAAGGGGGCTATGGAACTTGCTCCCGTGCACGAGGGGGTGGTCTTCGACGACGTCTATTTCCGTTACGGAGACAGGATGGTGATCCAGGGGGTCTCGCTCACGGTCAAACCCGGGGAGGTGATTGCCCTGGTCGGGGCCAGCGGGGAAGGCAAGACCACACTGGTCAATCTGGTCCCCCGGTTCTATGATGTGACCCAGGGGGCCATCCGGATCGACGGCAGGGATATCCGGGATGTAACCATGAAATCACTCCGGTCGCAGATCGCAATGGTGACCCAGGAGACCATCCTGTTCAACGACACGGTACGGAACAATATCGCCTACGGCCTGGACGAGATTTCCAAGGAGGAAGTCATCCGAGCCGCCTCGGCGGCCAATGCCCACTCTTTTATCATGGAACTGCCGGAAGGATACGACACGGTGATCGGCGAGAGCGGGATGACCCTTTCCGGAGGACAGAGGCAGAGGGTCTCCATAGCAAGGGCCCTGATCAAGGACGCACCGATCCTGATACTGGATGAGGCCACCTCGGCCCTGGACACGGAATCCGAACACGTGGTCCAGGAGGCCATCAACAACCTGATGAAGGGGAGGACCACTTTTGTTATTGCCCACCGACTCTCCACGGTCACCAGTGCCGACCGGATCCTGGTGATCCAGGACGGGAAGATTGCGGAGAGCGGCCGGCACGAAGAGCTCCTCAAACAGGGCGGTATCTACAGGCAGCTCTACGAACGGCAGTTCAAGGATGAGCAGAACCCTCGCGAGGACCCGGCTGGATGAACAATGCAAGGTGGACCGACATCATGATCCCCCCGGCGGCCTCTCTGGTGATCAAGCTCACGGCCCTGACCCTCCGGCTAAACGTAGTCGGGAGGGAGTACCTGGACCGGTTCAGGAGGGAGGGCCGTCCGGTCCTCTTTGCATTCTGGCACAACAGGCTCCTCTATACCTGCTATTACCTCCGAAAGGAGAGCCTGACCATGATGATCAGCAAGAGCCGGGACGGGGATCTCATCGCCAGGGTGGCCCGCTACTTCGGGATCCGGTCGATCCGGGGCTCATCGTCGAGGGAGGGGATGCGGGCCATCTCCGAGCTGGCCCGTCTGATGCGGGAAGGGGGGAACGGGGGGATCACGCCGGACGGCCCCCGCGGGCCCATGTACCGGATGCAGATCGGTGCGCTCCTTGCGGCCAGGAGTGCCGGAGTCCCCATCCTGCCTGTCTCCATCAGCTTCAACCGGATGAAGGTATTTCAAAGCTGGGACCGGTTCAGGTTCCCCTATCCTTTTTCCAGGGCCGTGCTCGTCTTCGGCGAGCCCTTCGGGGTCCCGGCGGATGCCCGTGGAGAGCAGATGGAGGCATTGAGGGCCGAAGCAGAACAGAGGTTGCAGACGGTGACCGAGGCATCGGACCGCTATTTTGGGAAAGAAAAGGTTCAAACCGTTTAAACCGTTGAACCTGGTTTATAAGAGAGACCGCGTGTGTTTTTTCTCTATAATCTGATTCTGGATCTTTTCGTCATTTTTGCCCTTCCCTTTTTTCTGGTCAAGCTCGTGACCACGAAAAAATACAGGAAGGGGCTCATGCAGAGGCTGGGGATCCTCCCCGGTGAGCAGATCGCACGGATTCAGGGGATGCAGCCCATCTGGGTGCATGCGGTCTCCGTGGGCGAGACCGTGGCCGCGGTCCCGCTGGTCCGCGCACTCCGTCGGAGGTATCCGGAGAAGAAGATCCTCGTGACCACGGTGACTGCTACAGGGAATCAGATCGCGAGGTTCCAGATCAAGGAGGCGGATGCGGTTCTCTTCTTCCCGTTTGATCTGAGCCCCATCGTGAAGCGGGTGATCCAAAGGATCAGGCCCTCTCTCTTCATCCTGATGGAGACGGAGATCTGGCCCAACTGCATCCGATACATGCATGAGATGCAGGTTCCTGTTCTGGTGGTGAACGGCAGGATATCTTCGGCATCGTATCGGGGCTATCTCGGAATCCGATTTCTGATACGGAGGGTCCTGGGAATGGTCAGCGCCTTTTCCATGCAGACCGAAGAGGACGTCCGCCGGATCATTGATCTGGGTGCGCCCGAGCCGCGCGTCCGCAGGGCCGGTAATATTAAATTTGACCGTCAGGCCGTCCCTTTGAGCGTGGAAGAGAAAGGCAGCCTGCGCAGGGATTACCTGCTCCCTGAACAGGGGGATATCCTGATTGCCGGGAGCACCCACCGGGGAGAGGATCTCCCGCTCATTGACACGTATATCCAGCTCAGGAAGGAATTCCCGGACCTGATCTTTGTGCTGGCGCCCCGGCATCCTGAACGGGCGGACGAGGTGGCATCGCTCCTCCGCGGCAAAGGGCTCCCATACCAGAAGCGGAGCCGCCCCGAACCCGGGAAACCCGTTCTCCTGCTCGATACCGTGGGGGACCTCTCCAGACTCTACGGGGCCGGCACCGTCTCCTTCGTCGGAGGAAGCCTGGTCCCGTCCGGTGGTCAGAACATCCTGGAGCCTGCAGTTTACGGGGTTCCCGTGGTCTTTGGGCCGCACATGGAGAACTTTCCGGAGATATCAAACGTGATCAGGGAGCGTGGAGGCGGCCTTCAGGTCCGCGGGCCTGAAGAACTTCTTCCGGTCCTCGGCGATCTGCTTCGGGACCCGGACAAGATGAGGCGGATCGGCGAGGCAGGAATGCGGATCATCCGTGAGAACCATGGGGCGCTCGACAAGACCCTGAACATGGTGGCCGAGTTTTTAAAGGGATGAGCAGAAATGGGGATCCGTGAAAAAGTTGTAGCGGCGTTCTCACGCGGGCAGGCCAGTGGCCGGGTCGGTTTACTCGGGATGATACTTATTCCGCTCTCTTTGGTGTATCAGCTCGTCATGGCGGTCCGGTCCTTCCTCTATGCGTACGGCCTGATCGCATCGAGGAGGCTCGTCCGGCCCGTGATCTCCGTGGGGAACCTGACGGCTGGTGGGACCGGCAAAACGCCCCTGGTGATCAAGATCGTACAGCACCTCACGTTGCAGGGGCTCGGTTTCGCCGTGCTGAGCCGGGGCTACAAGGGGAAGTCAACACAGGCGGTCAACACCGTATCCGACCTGGCAGGGATCCGGCTAGGAGCTCGGGAGTCCGGAGACGAACCCTATCTCATGGCCGGGAAACTTCCGGGAACGCCGGTCCTGGTCGGCAAAGACCGGTTCGCACTGGGCAATGAAGCGATTCTCCGCTTTGATCCGGACTGTCTGATCCTCGACGACGGGTTCCAGCATTTATCCCTGAGTCGGGAATGCAATATCCTCCTCCTGGACGGGGAGTTTCCTTTCGGGAACGGCCTCTGCCTTCCTTCCGGGAGCCTGAGGGAAGGGGCCTCGGCCATACGCCGTGCGGATCTGATCGCAGTCACCGGGGAGCCTTCGGAAGCGGTGCTCTCCCGGATCCGTTCACTTGCGCCAGGGGTCCCGCTCCACATCGTCCGGTTTACGGCCTCAGGATTAAGGAGGCTCCCCTCGTATGAAGTGGAGCCCCTTTCCATGCTGCAGGGCAAACGGGTCATGGCCTTTGCAGGGATTGCAAGGCCTGAGCGGTTTTTCAGGAGCATTGAAGGAGCAGGTGCGGAACTCGTACACCGCAGGAGCTTTCCGGACCACTACCCCTACAGTAGTGAGGAAGCCGCTTCCCTGTTCAGTGATGGTTTGGAACATAAGGTCGACTGCCTGATCACCACGGAAAAGGATGCAGTCCGGTTTCCCGAGGTTCCGCAGGAACTCCCGTTGTTCGCCCTGGTGCTCTCGGTCGAGTTACATGACCCTGACGGGTTTTTCGGTGAGGTCCGGCGGTGCCTGTCATTGGCAAAGCCGGAGGGTTGACGGTTTCATAAAAAGATTTATTTCCCCTCCCATGGAAACTGTGTCACAATTATGAAAATTCAGTTCCTTTGGGGGCAAGCTTTAGGGCAATCAATAAATCCCCTCTCCCCATGAATGGGGAGGGCAAGGGTGAGGGGTTGACCCCGTTAGAAGGTTAGGATGAGGGGGTTACACCAAAAGACACTACAAGGTTGACACGACAGTAGGGGAGATTGGAAAAATTCTGATCGTGTTGATTGAGGAAGATCATGCAGCGGGCAGCGGTTTTTTTGGATCGTGACGGGACCCTCAACGAGGAAGTGGGGTACCTCAGCCATCCCGAGGATCTGGTTCTGATCCCGGGTTCAGGCGATGCTGTGCGCAGGATCAACCAGTCCGGCATGGCCGCTGTGGTGGTCAGCAACCAGTCAGGTTTGGCCCGGGGCTATTTTGACGAAGCTGCCCTGTCACTGATCCATGATCGCCTGCGCGGGGAACTCGCCAAGTTCGGCGCCTCTCTGGACGGGATCTTTTTCTGCCCCCATCACCCGGAAGGGGAGGTGGAGGAATACCGGATCGAGTGTGCCTGCCGTAAACCCTGGACAGGACTCATGGACCAGGCCGTGTTTGATCTGGACATCAATCTTGCAGCCTCTTACATGGTGGGGGATCATATCAAGGACATCCAGATGGCCGCCCGCGCCGGGATCCGTTCGGTCATGGTGCTGACCGGGCACGGTCAGGAGGAGTGGGACAAGGCCGACGAGGCCGGCCGGTCCCTTCCCACGCATGTGGCCCCGGACCTTGCCGCGGCCGTGGACTGGATCCTCAGGGATCGTGAACACTATTGACAACTGTAAAACAAATGTCCTATATGCGCTGCTGGTTATCCCCCTAACCCTCCACTCTCCCCCTTTGAAGGGTGAGAGGGGAGGGTGAGGGGGTTAGGATTTGGAATTTGAAAGTTACAGCTCAAAAACCAAAGAACTTTATTTTCTAAGGAGAACGATTATGGTCATGAAAAAAGAACTCCTGGATATCCTCGCCTGTCCCAAATGCAAGGGGGACCTCACCCTGACCGAAAAAGGGGACGGACTGATCTGCAAGGCATGCAGACTCCGTTACCCGATCCGTGATGATATCCCCATCATGCTGATCGACGAGGCCGAGCCAATCGAACCGTCCAAAGCCTGAGTGGAAAAGACATGGAGAAAATGCCACGGCATATCCTGATCCGCGGGGTGAACTGGATCGGTGATGCAGTCATGACCATTCCCGCAATGCGAGAACTGCGTCGCCTCTTCCCGGAGAGCCGGATCACGCTCCTGATCAAAAAACCCATGGACCGTCTCTTTACAAATTTCTCCGCGGTGGACCATGTGGTCGGGTTCACGGTCCGAAGGGGCGTTGCCGGACTTCTGGACCGGTTGGACCTGGCCCGTATGCTCCGCAGGGAGCACTATGACCTCTGCCTGATCCTCCCCAACTCCTTTGATTCGGCGTTGATCCCTTTTGTCTCCGGCATCCCTGAACGGATCGGTTTTGACCGGGACGGCCGTGGGCTCCTTCTGACCCGGAGGGTAGCGCCTCCCCGGAAAGAAGATGCGGGACACCAGGCCGGTGACTACCTTTCGCTCGTAGCATGCCTGGGCCCGGTCCAGGGTTCCATGGATTTTCACCTGGAAGTGGAGGATCGAGTCAGGGCCTGGGCTGTGGAACGTCTTGCGCCGCTCAAACAGGAAATCTCCGGACCGTTGATCGGCCTCAACCCAGGAGCGACCTACGGCCCGGCCAAGCGGTGGTTCCAGGACCGCTTTGCGGATCTTTCCACACGTCTTTGCATGGAGAAGCAGGCCGGGATCGTGATTGTGGGCGGGCCCGAGGAAGTGCCGTTGTGCAAAGATGTGGCCGGCCGGATACAGGGTAAGGTCATGGACCTCTCCGGGAACACAGACCTTCAGCAGCTCGCCGCGGTCCTTTCGCTCTGCGATCTCCTGGTCACCAATGATTCCGGCCCCATGCACCTGGCCTCGGCAGTCGGTGTCCCCGTGGTAGCTATCTTCGGCTCCACAGAACCCGGCGCCACCTCGCCGCTCGGAAGACATCAGGTCGTGAAAAAAGAGTGCGAGTGCTCCCCATGCCTGGAACGGATCTGTGAGCGAGGGGACATGCTCTGCATGCAACGGGTCCAGGTCGAGGATCTATTCCAGGCAGCGGATCAGATTCTCGGAGAGGGAAGGGGTACATGACCGATCTCAGTGTGATCATCGTGAGCTACAATACCAAAGACCTCCTTCTCGAATGCCTCACTTCGGTCTTCGGCTCCGCGTCCGGAATTTCCTGCGACATCCATGTGGTGGACAACGGCTCCATTGACGGGAGCGCGGATGCCGTGGCGCAGGGGTTCCCTAATGTCCGTCTGATCCGGAACCCGGACAACCGTGGGTTTGCCCGAGCATGCAACCAGGGGATTCGCGAGGCTAAAGGAAAGTATCTTCTCCTTCTCAACTCGGATGCGAAGATCGGGCCCGATTCCCTTCGTGAGATGATCGCCTTCATGGATAAAACTCCGGACGCAGGGGCATCGGGAGGACAGCTCATCCGTGAAGACGGGAGCCTGCAGAACAGTTTTGATAACTTTCCGGACCTCTGTACCGAACTGATGAACAAAAGCCTGCTTAAGCTTCTCTTTCCCAAACGCTATCCGGGCAAGCATCTCAAGTTTGCGGACCCGGTCCAGGTGGAATCCCTGATCGGCGCCTGCATGATGGTCCGTCGAGAGGCCATGGATGCCGCGGACCTGCTGGATGAAGGGTATTTCTTCTTTCTTGAAGAGACCGACTGGTGCCTCAGGATGCAGGAGAAGGGATGGAAGATCTATTTCCTTCCCCATGTCCGCATCCTCCATCTTCAGGGGAAAAGTGCGGCCAGGGATATCTCCGCGGCCCGGATCGAATTCTACCGCTCCCGCTACAGATTCTTTCGCCTGCACCGCTCTTTCACGTCCCGCCTGATACTCCGGGCAGGGCTCTTTCTGAATCTCTGCATCGAAACCCTCTATTCACTCCTGATCTCGCTTGCCACCGGTTTTGCTTACCGCAAAGAAGTCTCCAGCCTCAGCGTCCGGCTGAAGCTCCTTGCCTGGCACCTTCTCGGCTGCCCTGATCACTGGGGGCTCCGTGGAAAAGCTCCCCGTGGTGATAGGGGATGACACTAAGCCTTGTCTGCATGACGCGCAGTCCGGACGTTCTGGTTGGTTAATATATAGGGACACAGAGCCTGTCCAAAAACTCAGTTGCAAACGATCTTTAAAAATTTTTTCGCCACTGCAAGCTAAAAAAATATCTATATATAAGAATCATAAACCACTTTAGGAAAAATAGACGGCCCTATCCTCCACTTTTGAAATTGACCTTGAGTTTTTAGACAGGCTCCACAATCCCATATTTCAGAAATACAGGATGTGTCCCTCACTTACTCTACTGCCCCTATTTTTATTGCTACTTTAAGTTTCAACTAACTTTAGAACACCGCCGTTTTCTTCTTAAACCAAGGCCAATCAATCCCAAGCAGCCACTTCCCAATAAGAGTAAACTAGCAGGTTCAGGAACAGGGGTTAAGAGAAAGGCATGTTCTTGACCGTTGAAGTAACCCTGTCCTACAATTTGCCCACTATTATTAATATCATATGCAACTTTCACTTCTCCTATAGAACCGGGCATAAGCCAGTCATTAAGGTCATACATCGTTCCGTTCTGCCACAAAAAAGCATGCGAACTACCATTAATGTCTGCCCTACCTACAACCTGGCTAAAATCGTTGATAGCCCAAGCTTCACTCATAGAGCCCCCCAATGTGCCCAAGTCTTGCATGCTATTATTTTGCCACAAAAAGGCATGCTGAGTGTTATCAGCACCTGAGCGACCTACTACCTGTACTGAAGGAAGATTATTAATACCATATGCCATATATGGTTGAAAACCGAGAGTGGTTATGGAACCATTCTCCCACAGATCATTACCTACTACCTGGCTTTGATTATTGATAGCATGGGCCTGTCCCATATTTAGATATTGCATGCCATTGACAGCATCCCACAAAAAGGCATGTTCATCACTAAAAGGGATGCCTGCCCCACCTATCACCTGTCCCTGATTATTGATATCAGAAGCCTGACTCCATGTGCCGCCCTGCAGGGGGGCTATCGGTATCATAATACCCGTACTGCTGTCCCATATAAAAGCTCGCTTACCCTGATCAGTCTCAGACCAACCTACCACCTGACCGACTTCATTAATACCAAAAGCCTCACCCCTAGGGCTAATTGCAGAAAAAGCTCCTATGTCAGTCATACTGCCTTTCTGCCACAAAAAGGCATGTGTTGCCGATACATAACCATTCATCATAGTCTGTGACCAACCTACCACTTGACCGGCCTCATTAATATCTTGAGCAGCACTACTGTAGGGCCCACTCAAGGTGCCTAGATCAGTAATGTTGTAATAGGATGGAACTGCCGTTGCCATTTGTATCATTCCCAGATTAACCCAAATAAAGGCACTTGCCCATAAAACCAGCTTAGACATTTGTCTTTTCTGCCACATCTTTTGTAATAAAAAAAGATTTATCTTCATTATTTTTTCCTCCTTAAATGAACTTCCGATGGATCATCTTCAAACATCAATTAAACTCCAAACCCAACGACAAAAAAACCACCTATCGTTTCAATCCCTCTCATAGAAACAAGCGGCGGTCGGGTTCATTTGGGTTTCCTCCTCCTGAAGACCCGTGGACAAATCACAGATACGAGACGGACGACAGATCATAGAGACCGGATTACGGAGGATGGAGGACAGAGGACATAGGCCGGATGGCCGACGACGGATGGCGGAGAAACAGAGTCCGTCGGGAGCTGGTTTGAAAGCTCTCAGAGGAAAGATTAAACATAATCCCTCCGTATTGAGCAATGCACCGGAGCCGGTACTACACGCATAGAAATGAACAGGATTTATTTTAATTCATACCAGTTCCCAACGCCTACGTCAACTGTAATCTTTTTGACGTAGGTTTTATGACTAAAGCGGGTCTTGTTCATATGCGTTTGTGGAATGGAAGCCGAGGAGATAGGCCAGATACTCCTGACCATGATCTTGTCACATACGTAAAAACAGATTTGCCAAGATTAAATGGTTTATATTAGAGAGGCGTGAAGATAACCCCAATGACCTTCAGTCTGGGCAACTATGCAAACAGCAGTGCCCCAAGTTTGCTTAGAACTTCGGCTACGGTTCGGCGTGGCAGGGTGCAGATCGGTTCAACCCCTCTGGCTCGCCAATCCAAACTTTTCGCCTGGTCAGCCAGGATAACCCCTGTCACCGGCAATCCGGAAGGCAATGGCACCTCAAAGGGATAACCCTTGACGTGGCTCGTAATAGGACACAGAATTGCGAGCCCCACTTTGCCGTTGTAGACTTGGGGCGACAGTACCAGAGCAGGACGCCGTCCTGCCTGCTCGTGCCCGGCCTGCGGATTCATCGTTATCCAGACGAGGTCCCCGCGTTGAGGGGTATAGCCTGTTCCGCCTACCACGTTTCTCTCCCCACGGCAGGGCCGGTACTTACTTCCTCGTGCAGGTTATCGTCCCTGACTTGTGCCAAGAGTTGCTTAAGCGTATACTTTCGCTTCCCGGCAGGGGTGACAACCACGTTTCCATCCAGCAGAGACAGCTCAACCGGCGAATCCTGTTCCAAACCCGCCTCGGTCGCAAACGTCTTGGGAATGCGCAGGGCCAGACTGTTCCCCCACTTCTGTACTCGGGCTTTCATAGTCAGATCCTCCTGAAGTATCTACAAAGAAGATACCGGAATTCCGGGCGCGTGTCAAGACGGAAATGACACATATTATGGAAAAGCAAAAGGGAAGGCAAATAGTGCAGTTTTCTCTTACGCGATGAGCAAAAAAATGATTTGACAGAAATAGAAATCATTATGTAGAGGACGATGATAAAATATTTTTGAAAACAATAATACCAAACAGCAAGGCAACAAAAAAGTATTTAGGAGGTAGAAAATGAGAAAGGCAGCGTATTTGGATAAAGACGAGAGGGCATTCCGTATCAATCCCTTATCTCAATGCTGATTCATAAATACAATGAA